>NZ_JAVRBM010000058.1:0-58985 GCF_034531255.1 Nostoc sp. ChiQUE01b
TGCTCCTGTCGCTCTTACTGCTCCTGCTATCAACGGTTAATTCTGAAGTTTAGCTAAATCAAAAAGCGCTCTCCGTAAAAGGAGAGCGCTTTTTGTTTAAATGTGTATAACTCGCTATTATATTGTTAAAAAGCATACTTCCACTTCACATAAATCAGCGCAGAAATCTGCTTGATTTCTCATTTTTTGCATTGGTTCTTCTCAACTCAGCTTTCTTGAGTCATTTTGTGCTTTTTAGTCTAAAGTACAAATATAAAAATGCCAGGAGGAATCATGGGGCAGACACAGGAGCTAGGACAGATTATCATCCTGAATGGTGTTCCGCGATCGGGGAAGTCAAGCATTGTCGCAGTGATTCAGGAGACATTTGATGGTCTGTGGATGAACTTGGGTGTTGATAGGTTTATGCAAATGACTCCCGCACGATACCTACCTGGGATCGGTCTGCGGCCAGGGGGAGAACGCCAAGACATCGAACCCCTTGTTCCCATTCTTTACAGCGCCATGTATGAGTCTATCGCTGCTCACAGCCGCTTGGGTCTAAATGTCGTGGTTGATGTCGGACACCATGACGCCTACGCAATGAAGCGGGGCATTCTGGCTGATAGTGCCCGACGTTTGAAAGGATTGCCGGTCTTGTTCGTAGGCGTTCACTGCCCTATCGAGATCGTTATGGAACGACGACAAAAGACGGGGTGGAAGCTGGGAAGTACAGCTGACACCGCGATGCCACATCCAGTTCAGTTATGGCAACGTGAAGTTCACATCCCTGGCATCTATGACCTGGAAGTGGATACCTCGTTGTTAAGCCCAGGTGCGTGTGCCGAGGTGATACGCCAGCACCTCACAGATAGTCCAGCACCGTCGGCATTCCAACGACTCGCTGCCCACTATACTTAAGCTCTAGTTATGACTGCGATCGCTATATATTTGGTATGAATTTGTAAAGTGTCTGATTCTATAAGTTGAAAGGGAAATTCATCCCTTTTCACTAATTCTACAAAAACTCTACTTAACTCGACAGAATTTGCGATCGCTATCACTCTGAGGATATTGCCAAGAATAGGCAAAGTGGCTAACTCCCTTCAGTTGGGGGGCAAATTGGCGGAGTGCCTGCATTTGCACTTCTAGGGATGGACGATTACTAACAGATTTTCCCCACTGACCAGCTAAAGCCGGGATTATACGCGTACCCGGTTTTGCCATACTCAAAACCCGTTGCACTTGTGCCACAATACAACTGGCATTACCGCAATTTCCATAAGCCATAGGATGCCACTCTAATGTATTGGGAAACCGATCCCAAGGTTGCAAACGGGAATCATACCCTTGTCCGACAGTTTGGTTGCCATCAGGAAAAAACACCACTCCTGTGGAAATACCTTGCTGCTTTGCTGGGTAACTAGCGATGGTGACAAAATCTAGAATTCCTTGCATGGCATGGGCAACGGCAAGCTGCCACAACTCCCATTGTAAAACTGGTTGTCTATCGGTTGCACGCAGGATTGACTTTTGCGCTAGTGGGAGAGTGCGTCCTTGCCAAAGGGGTTCTCCTTCCTGGGGATAAAGTTTATCGACTTCCGCTACATCTCCACCAGTGACGAATCCCTTGCTCAAAAAGCGGCGAATCAAGTCCAGCCCTTTGTAATTCTGTGCTCGTTTAAATAAAGCTTCTTGGGTTGCGGGACTAAATAGCCATAAATCTGAAACTTTGGTGGCGATAGAATCACTTCCAGCTTGGCGAGGATAACGCACATAATCCAATAGCAAGCCATCTGGACGACGGCGCAAAACTTGTTGTACTAATTGATAGTAGTCGCGTTTTGCTTGCAGGTTGTAGGGATCGATAAATAGTTGAGAGCCATTATCTACCACATATAAACTCGTTTGACCTTTGCCATTACGAGCGATCGCACTTTCTCTATCTGGGCGCTGGGCGTAAGTATAGCCGAAATTTGTGGTAAACATCCAGGCATAGACCTTCAAACCACGTTGCCGACCTTTTTTAATTGCCGTAGCAAGTATATCGATGTTTTCTGCCCCTGGAGTGCGAATCACAGCAGGCCAAATCGTTGGGTTAGCTCTGGCTGGTAATAGTACCTGCCCATCGTAAAATACTTCTAAATAAACTTGGTTATAGCCACCATTAACAATCCGATCCATAATCTGATCGATTATTCCTGGCTGAATGTCGCAGGGATACAAGCGTAACCAAATGGCTTGGGTTTGCGGCCAAGTCCGAGAGCGACATTGCTTTAATTTCTGTGCTTGTTCTTGTATTATGCTTTGGTAGCGCGTTTGAGCATCTTGTTTGCCTTTGAGGGCTGACAAACGCAAGTTTTCTTTTTGTTGCGCCGCCGCTGATGATAACTGACAATACTCAGTTACTTGCGCCCTTGCTGGTTCGCTTCCCAAATTTGGAAGCAATAAACTACTAGTAAAAACAACAGCGCATAAGCGCCGCCAAAATAATGTTGATCTTGCAACGTTCAAGGGACAGTTAGACATACCTACCAGTAGATGAACAAATTCAAAATTCAAAAAAGTTTCAGACAGGGATTTAAACTCGGACTGTAACTTGCTTACCACAGGGTAACTGAGCAAAGGCGAAGTGGCTCTAACTCTGAGCTACGTGTTAACGTTCGGTCTTAAAGCCTTTAATTTGCGATAATCATCGATCCCAACTCAAATAATTGTGGGCAACGTGTATCGAATTATATAGTTAAATACCAAGGGTTTTAAAACCTATTTTTTCAAGACTCTCAAAAGTCTATTTCTGTTGCCGTATTCTTGTATATTGGTTCCCAGTGCATGAAGTAGATATTAAAACTTCACCCTCAATGTGAATGCATCGGCTCGTATTGTTACAGCAATTTTCATGTATTTGAACCACATCTGTCGTAAGGGCACAGCAATGCTCATTGGTGTCAACTTAAGCTGAAATCTGCTGGCTGTATGAGTTTTGCCCTCACCCCCAGCCCCTCTCCCAATATGGGAGAGGGGAGCATAATTCTCTAGTTCCCCGAATCCCATATTGGGAGAAGGGGTTAGGGGATGAGGGCAATTCTAGAACGCTTTCTCTTACCTAACTTTTACCTTAAGTTGACACCAATGAGCAATGCTGTGCCCCTACTGTGTGGTCTATTTACCTGAAAATAGCTGTAATGCATCGGCTTACATTGTTAATACATCGGCTTGCATTGTTAATGCATCGGCTTGCATTGTTAATACATCGGCTCGTGTTGTTAATACATCGGCTCGTGTTGTTAATGCGTCGGCTTGCATTGTTAATGCGCCAACTTGCATTGTTAATGCGTCGGCTTGCATTGTTACAGCAGTTTTCAAGTAAATGAACTACAAAATGCAGGACTTACGCATTAGATATAAAGAGTTTCTGCCTTCTGCCTCCTGCCTTGATAAACAAAATAGTCAGGAATCAAAACTTTTGACACCTGACTATTGATGATGGAGTAAGCAATAGTTAATAGCTAACCGCCACGTTTCAACGCCGTCTCTACCTGCTGCAACTCTTTCTCTAGACGATTTTTGAGTTTTTCGGGTACGGGACGATTTGGGTAAGAACTGTAGTGTCCAGCTAGGGAATTGAGGGCTGTTCGTATGGTTGTAAACGAGCCAAGACCAGAAACAGAGTTAACTCGCTGGTAGCGAGCTGAAAAGTCATTAATTTTTTGACGCGCTTCTGCTTGAATTGCTGCTTTGTCTGGTGAATCTTGTGAAAGATCCAGAGCTTGTCTCATAATATTGACCACAGCTAAGGTGTCTTGACGATAATCCCCAGTCAAACTATCTGGACTGCCAGAACAACCCATTAAGCCGATAGCTACAACCAAAACCAGCGCAAGCAAACGCGACCAATAGCGCTTCATATGCATTAAGTAAAAGAATACGTAAATCAACGTCCATCCTATCTTGGATTGGTAACTTGGGGATCAATTGAATGGGGAGTGGGGAGTGGGAATTGGGAACTGGGACTGGGGACTGGGGACTGTGAAATAATTTTTCTACTATCCAATACCCAATGCCCAATCCCCAATGCCCAATCTCCAATGCCTAATGCTTAACGATTAATAACTTTTTGATAAAGAGTGTCGCGTTGTTGGTAAGGTCTTCCTAAAGAAGCGATCGCAGTTTGCAAGGTTTCCACTTCCATACACGTACCGCCCAAAGCACCTGCCATTGTGGTAATATGTTCTTCCATCAAAGTGCCGCCGATATCGTTGCAACCCCAAGCTAAGGCTTCTGTTGCACCTGCAAGTCCCAGTTTTACCCAACTCTGCTGATGGTTAGGAATCCAATTACCTAAGTAAATCCGCGCTACAGCCCCTAATAGCAGTGCATCGATTAAAACTGGTTGATCGCGTCCGACACGACGCCGTAAGGATTTGGGCGCTTCTTGCCCAACGAAGGGTAATAAAATAAATTCTGTGATCTTTGCTGAATATCCCTGATTGATGGCGGTTTTTTGGAGCGATCGCAATTTTTCTAAATGCCCGATTTGTTGTTCGTGGGTTTCAATATGCCCAGATAACATGGTGCTAGTGGTATGCAAGCCTAATTTGTGAGCTGTGCTGACAATTTCTAGCCAAGTGGCTGTGTCAATCTTCTCTGGACACAATATCCGCCTTACTTCATCGTTTAATACTTCAGCTGCTGTTCCTGGCATTGAGCCAACACCAGCATCGCGCAAAGCAGTAATCACCTCAGCATATTCCAGGCCATCAAGTCTGGCGATAAATTGCACTTCCTGGGGAGAGAAAGCGTGTAAATGTATCTGGGGAAATTCCTGTTTAATGGTTTCTACAACCTTGAGGTAATAGGGCAAAGATTTACCATTTATCTGCGCTTGTGGATTTAACCCCCCCTGCATACAGATTTCTGTCGCACCCCGTTGTACTGCATCTGTCGCCTTTTCCAAAATTTGCGCCGAATCTAACCAATATGCACCGACATCACCATCATCTCGACGGAATGCACAAAAACTACAGTGTTGCTCACAAATGTTAGTAAAGTTAATATTACGGTTAATTATGTAGGTGACAGTATCGCCTGCTTGTGTGTGGCGGAGCGTATCGGATGTAGTACGTATTGCTGCGATCGCCTCTGGCTCAGTTTGTTGTAACAATACCACTCCCTCTTCGAGAGATAAGTCGTATCCCATTAAGGCACGTTCAAGAATTGTTTTAAAGGCAATTTTTGTCAGCATTACTTTCTTAATTTCTCGGTAAATCTTAATTTTATGAGCTTGTAAATAACAAAATTGTACTTAATAAATATACCAACTTCTTGAAAATACCAAGCTTGAATATAAATTTTACCTTTAAAGCTATTGCAATCACTTCCCTTGTCCGATCACACTACCTTTTTATAGTTCAATATGGTTTAGTGAACGGCAAAAAGTTTGTTGGGTAGCCATTGCGTTCATTGGTGTCAACTTAACGTAAAAACTTCAAAATTCCTTGAAAAAACGTGATTTATGTTATGCCTAAGCCAATTAAATACACTAGAGATTAGTAACAGTTTCTTGCTTGTGTCTATATTCAAGGTGCTATTATAGCCATTGTTTATACTCTAAGTACTGCTGAAGCAATCAGCATATCAGCAATATGCATGAAATAGTTAGTTTTATCTGAATACTATTTATACATAAATAAGCGTATAAATACAGTTAAAAGCCAGAAAATATTACGAGAGTTTTTAGAGCTTGATCTAGATTTAACAACTTAACTGGCAAATTAGAAGCACTAAAAAATTATTGACAATAATTATTAATTCCTCTAATATTTAAAAGAAATTGCAAAAGATTTGCAATTCTTTTTTGGCGCTAACCGTAACTAAATGTCATGCCCAACAACTTCGCTCTAGGTAACGGAAAACCTTGGAGCCGCCGTCAATTATTGCAGCTGGGACTAGCAGGTGCTGGATTAACTGGTGCAGCTGGACTTTGGCAGATGCTAAATCTGCAAAGTAAGTCAGTGGTGAAAGTACCACCATTCAATATGGAAGCACCAGACGACGTTACTAACCCGATGAAGATGTTAAGGGATTTTGATTATGGGACAGTAAAGCAAGAAAATGGGCGGACTATCCGGGAATTTCAGTTAACTGCTGGTACTTCCATAATAAAACTCAATAGTGTTGTTTCTTACAACATCTGGGATTTAAACGGTCGCATACCAGGGCCAACGCTACGGGCAAAACAGGGCGATCGCATCCGGGTATTATTTTTCAACAACGCGGGACATTCTCACTCTTTACATTTTCATGGCATTCATCCGGCAGAAATGGATGGTGTTCGTCCAATCAGCAATCGTAGTGCCACAATTTATGAATTTGATGCTGAACCTTATGGTGTACACCTGTACCACTGCCATATTGAACCAGTCACCCGCCACATAGCTAAGGGGCTGTACGGAATGTTTATCATCGATCCACCTACTCCCCGTCCCCCAGCTGATGAAATGGTACTAGTGATGGGTGGGTATGACGTAAATGATGATAGCCATAATGATTATTACGCCTTCAACGGTCTGCCGCACTATTACATGCATAACCCGATTCGCATTTACAAAGATCAGTTGATTCGGCTGTATGTTCTCAACATTATTGAATATGATCCGGCAGTGACGTTTCATCTCCACGCCAACTTCTTTGATGTCTATCGCTATGGCATGAGTATGAAGAAGAGCGAGAAAACTGATGTGATTACGATGGGTATAGCAGAAAGGCACATCTTGGAATTTGCTTTTCGCTACCCAGGTAAGTATATGTTCCATCCCCATCAAGATGCGATCGCAGAAAACGGTTGCATGGGTCAATTTGAAGTACTTGCTGAGAGCAACTCTCAAAATCCTGTGAAAAATTCCTGATAAATAATATTATTAGTAATTCGTAATAAAGTTTTAGATAACTAGTTGATAAAAAATATCATTATATGCGACAGTAAAATCTATGACAATCTGTCAAACAAACTACCTTCTAGTAATAGTTTGAAATGTTTCAATTAATACCTTTTTTAGTTGTGCGAGGAGCAAAGATGATAAAACTTCGTTATATCTGTTTAACAGCAGCAGCCGCCTTAATAGTTACCTTGAGTTCCTGTAATAATACCCCAACCGCAGAAAATCCATCAGCACCAGTTGCTAGCCCTCAAGCTACAGAGGCAGTAAGTAATAACAGTCACAGTGGTCACGGTAGCAAAGAAAAAATTAACATTAATAGCGCAATTTTGTCAGAATTGGATAAATTTGAAGCCAAACTAGGAATTCCGGCATTATCCAATAAAATCCAGGCAAATCGTCCCTACGGTAGTCCAGAAGATTTAGTTACTAAAAAAGTAATTACTCAAGAACAGTTCGACCAAATTAAAGACCAGGTTGGTGTTCAAGAAGTGGTACTCACAGGTGAGGCAAAAGATGTTGATTATATGTCTAAATTAGGCTTAATGAAAGGGCATCTTTTGGTAGCCAAAGAACTGCTAGATCAGAATCAGCCGAAACAGGCAGAACCTCATATTGGGCATCCAGTAGAAGAGATTTACGTTGATGTCGAAGATCAATTGAATGAACGAAAAGTCAAAGAATTCAAGACAAGTTTAGTAAGTTTGCAAGATTTAGTCAAATCTAGTCCGAAGGATAGTAAAGTTAAAACTAATTTTACTTCTTCAGTACAAGCAGTTGACGGAGCGATCGCAGCTTTGCCAGCAGATCAACGCTCAAAACCAGGATTTGTGCTAAAGGTAATTAACGAATTATTGGATGCAGCGAACTCCGAATATGGCGCAGCGATCGCAAATGGAAAAGTAACCGCGCCAATTGAGTATCAAGACTCCCGTGGTTTTGTCGTTTACGCCAATGATTTATACAAAGAAATTTCTACTCAAGTAGCTCAAGCAGATCCCGAAGCACACAAAGCGATCGATACAAGTTTTGCTGAACTAATTAAAGTTTGGCCTGCCGCCATCCCACCAGCAAAAGCAGTCAAAACTCCTAATGATGTTACCAAGCTAGTGAAAACGATTGAGGAAAACTCTCAAAAAGTGGTTGACAAATCCAATACCCAAGCACAACGATAACACTTTAATTTAATGGGAAGTATATGGCAAGGAGTTTAAAATGATGAAATCGTTAGGAATTACGAATTACGAATTACGAATTACGTATTCCTAACTAATTACACTCCCTTCGTTACTTTAACTAACAACTGATGCAAGAACTTGACCAGAAAAAGACTATTGACCTGCTGAACGCCATCATGGAATTTGAACTAGCAGGGGTAGTGCGCTACACACATTATTCTTTAATGGTAACTGGCCCTAACCGTATTCCAATTGTGGCTTTTTTCAAAGCACAGGCAAGTGAATCTTTACTTCATGCCGAACAAGTGGGAGAAATTCTCACCGGTTTAGATGGGCATCCCTCCCTGAAAATCGCCCCAATGGAAGAAACCTACCAGCATAAAGTCAAAGATATCTTGGCAGAAAGCTTATCCCATGAAAAAAAGGCATTGGATCTGTATAAAAAATTGCTCGACACTGTTACCAATGCCAGCATTTACCTTGAAGAATTCGCTCGCGGTATGATTGGACAGGAAGAGATGCATAATCTCGAACTGAAAAAGATGCTACGCGATTTTGGTTAATAGTCATTAGTCATTAGTCATTAGTCATTAGTCATTAGTCATTAGTCAAAAACAAATTCAAAGGACAACTGACTAATGACAAAGGACAAAAGACAAAGGACAAAGGACAAAAGACAAAGGACAAAAGATGAATTTTAGTACTGCTCTACCTACTTTTGTAATAACACTCCGAGAAGGAGTAGAAGCTGCCCTTGTTGTTGGCATTGTGCTAGCTTTGCTGAAAAAAGCTAAACAATCCCGACTCAATTCGTGGGTATATGCTGGTGTCGGCGTTGGCATTGTCATCAGTGCTTTAATCGGTGTGCTATTCAGTTGGATAATTCAAGTACTGGGAGCACTTAATCCTCAATACACCTCCGTAGTTGAGCCAGGGCTAGAAGGTGTGTTTAGTGTGTTAGCGATCGCAATGCTCAGTTGGATGCTAATCTGGATGACTAAACAAGCCAGATTCATGAAAGCTACAGTTGAAGGAGCAGTAACAGAAGCGCTGACACAAAACTCAAATGCTGGTTGGGGTGTTTTTACTTTAATTTTAATTGCCGTTGTCCGCGAAGGTTTTGAAACTGTTCTCTTCGTTGCAGCTAATTTTCAACAGGGATTAATGCCAGCATTAGGCGCTGTTGCTGGTTTGATAGGGGCATGTGCTATTGGAGTGCTGCTATTTAAATGGGGTGTCAAAATTAACATCCGCCAGTTTTTCCAGGTAATGGGCGTTTTATTAGTGCTGATTGTCGCTGGGTTGGTAGTTTCAGCCTTGCAACATTTTGACGACGCTCTAGCTAACCTTGCCCTTAGCAGTCGTGCTACACAAAGTCTTTGTTTCTATTACGAACGTTTTACTAAAGTCCACTCCTGTATTTTGGGGCCAATGGTTTCAAATACTTCCACAATCTTGCCTGACGAACAGTTTCCTGGGATTATCCTCAAAGCTTTATTTGGTTACAGAGACAATCTCTATCTTGTGCAAGCAGTGGGATATGTGACGTTTTTACTCACAATTGGAGGACTGTATTTCCGCAGTCTTGGGGGTGCTTCTCTTGAAGGTAGAAAGAATACCTCCTTTGCTCAAAAACCAATTAATTCTGCAAAAGATTAAAAGCACAGTCAATTTTATATTTTTTGCCTCGTTAAGAGTCTCTAACTGGAAATGCCTATTACTGGCTCTGTGATTCTCAAAGAGCAAGTCTACAGCACTTATAACTACGGCGTTGAAAAGATTACCTTCAGTAATGGAACCATTTGGAACGAAGCGCAGTTACGGAATGCTTACCTTACCTTGGGTGCCTGACTTGTAAATGCAATTTAGGGAGGGTAAAGGTTGCCATTGGCAACCCTCACTCTCCTCCTTATAATAATTATCATTTTTATTAGCTGTATATTTTATTTTCTGGAAGTCCCTTATTCAATCCACTTAGCTTCAAAAAGTACTGAGTGCTGTTAGCGGTAGCGGGGCCTTTAGCCCGTACTGAGTAAAAAATACTAGTCTCACTCCCCACTCCCTCTTTCATGTGTTCTGGTGTATGCAGTTCATGACGGCTACTTAAGTATCCTGTGGTGTAAACAACGCTTGCTTAAGCTGCTGACAAGCCTTTTCAATTGCATCTATACTACCTGGATTCACCAGACCATAATAATCAAACACATAGACTCGGTTATTTTTAGTTGCTTGCAGTTGCTGCCAAAAAGCTTCCTTTTTTAAAGAATCTAAAAGCCCTGTTTCCGAATTTCCTTGTGGAGGATTAACTAAAATTATCACCTCTGGATTTGCTTCTAAAACTTTCTCAGCCGAAAGCGTCACATAGCCACCAATTGGACTTTTTCCTTGTAAATCTGCTGCTATATTTTTCGCTTGGAATTTCGCTAGCAAATCCCCTGCCCAACTGTTTTTATTCGGCGCTAAAATTGGTTGACGACTAACCAGCGCTAGAGTATAAGGACTCTGAGTTGGTTTGTCTGGCAAGAAAGTTTTGTAACGATTTAACAAAGGCTCAGGATCAGCACTGATTGATTTAGCCAGTGTTTTTGTGAGTTCTTCTAAAGATTCCCAGTTATTCACCTTAGTGAGCAAAGTTTGAATTCCTAGCTGCTGAAGTTTTTGAATTGGGATGTTAGAAAAACCTTCAGCACCAATAACTAAATCTGGTTTTAGTGTTACCACTTTCTCTAAATTTGGTGGACTTTGACCTTCGCTTACGCGGGGAATATCCTTGAATCTTGAGTCATTTTTAAATAATTTACTACCAGTGATTCCAACAATTTTTGTTTGATCGAGTCGAGAGATAATATCAGCAGAAAGAGAAGAAAGAGCAACCACTCTTTTTGCCGATCCTTTTGGTAATTGCTGAGAGTTCGCGTTAGTCGCCTCACTGGTATTTTCCACTTTTGTTTGTGGCTGCTGAGTAGTTGCAGTGGTACAAGCAACTAAAACTATACTCAACAAAATTGCTAAAGCAGATAAAAGCCAACGACGATACATATGAAAATTCCTTATAAGAATAGTAAAATATTAGTATAGGACTCGTATTTGATTTTTGAAAAAACTCAGTACATCCTTATTCCTTATTCCTTATTCCTTATTCCTTATTCCTTATTCCTTATTCCTTATTCCTTGTTCCCTGTTCCCCCTTCCCTGTCCCCTCCCTACGCAAGTAAGTTCAGTAATCAAATCGGATTCCTATATTAGTAATTCGTAATTACTAATGATGCTATCGGTTTAATTACGAATTACAAATTAGTAATGTAATTGTTCCAATCCCCAGTTCAACTTATTTGGTCTCCATCCAATTTTCACCAACACGTGCCTCTACCAATAACGGCACACTCAACTGCACTGCATTTTCCATCACCGACTTAATTTGCAGTTGTAATTCTTCCCACTCATGAGGGGGAATTTCAAACACTAATTCATCATGAACTTGCAACAACAAACGCGCCTGATATTTCTTCAAAATTTCATGCAATCTCACCATTGCAATTTTGATAATATCAGCGTTGGAACCTTGAATTGGTGCATTAGCAGCAGAGCGTAATAAACCTGCATCAAAAACACCCAAATTCTTCAATTTACTCAGATCGATATCTTCTGGGTTACTGCCTTTTAATTTGCGTAAACTGTTATTAGTAAAGTCAAAATAACGACGGCGACCGAAAATAGTTTTTACATAACCAAGAGCGATCGCTTCTTTTTTCACTCGCTCCAAATATGCAAAAACTTTAGGATATCTTTCATTAAACCGTTTAATGAACTCGTTGGCAACGGTCTTATCTATCCCTGTTGAGCGCGAAAACCTTAGAGAACCCATTCCATAAATCACACCAAAATTAATAGTTTTGGCTAACCTTCGTTCATCTGATGTTACATCTTCTTTTTCAAACACTAACTGCGCCGTAACAGTGTGAACATCTTTATTTTGCTGATATGCTTGCACTAATATCGGCTCTTGACTCAAATGAGCCAAAATCCGCAATTCAATTTGTGAGTAATCAGCAGCCACCATTAACCAGCCAGGTTCTGGCAAAAACGCCTTCCGAATTTGGCGACTAAAAGCTGTACGAATGGGGATATTTTGCAAATTCGGATTAGAAGAAGATAACCTACCAGTTGATGTTGCTGCTTGATTAAAATCAGTATGCACTCGCTGGGTATCTGGACGCACTAATGCAGGTAATGCATCAACATAAGTAGATTTTAATTTGGATAGAGTGCGATACTCAACGATCGCCTCAACAAATCCAGTGTTATCATCTTCTTGAAGTCTTTCTAGTGTTGCTGCATCTGTAGAGTAGCCTGTTTGAATTTTACGAGAATGTCTAGTGCTTAACCCCAACTTTTCAAACAAAATTTGACTCAACTGTTTAGGAGAACCCAAGTTAAAATTTTCCCCAGCTATTTCAGTTGCTTCCTCTTTTAACCTAGCTAACTCTGTTTCTAAATGCTGCGAAAGTTCTTGTAAATAAGCTGAATTAATGCGGACACCTGTGTATTCCATTTCGGCTAAAACTGCTTCTAGAGGCTGTTCCACTTCCACTAATAGCTTAGACAATGCTGGAATTTTATCCAGTTCCTCACGCAATTTCGCCACTAAACCAAAGGTAGAATAAGCATCCATACCGCAGTAATCTGCGACGGCGAGAATATCTATATCAGCGATGGTTTTGCCTTTAGGAACTAAATCTAAGTAACTTTTTGCTATCAATTCCAAATATCGCTGCGACAAATCCATTAAATTATGACTTGAATCTGGATTTAGAATGTAACTTGCCAACATGGGATCAAACACTACTCCCGCCAAGTTAATTCCTTGACACTTTAGAACTAAGCGGTCAAATTTGCCATTTTGTAAAGCTTTGGGATAATCAGCACTTTCGAGAATTGGGCGTAATGCTTCTAGCACCAAATCTTTATGCAAATTTTCCCCAGTTTTGTGCCCAACAGGAATATAGGCTACCTCATCTGGTTTCGTTCCCCAACAGCAACCAATTCCTACTAACTCAGCGTCTCTTGGTTCTAAATCGGTGGTTTCAGTGTCCCAAGCAACGGGTGTCTCTGGGTTAGTGAATTTTTGCAAAAGTTTCACTAACTCAGTCAGTTTTGTTTCGGTGTTAATGATGCGTGGTGTAATTGGGGAAGTAGATTGTTGTGGAACTGCTGCTGTATCACTAGCACTGAAAAACCATAAATCATTATCTTCATCAGCAATGAATTCTGAGTTAGTAAAATTGGGATTAATTGCTTCTTTTTTGGCTTGTTGCTTTTCTTCAATTTTGCCCCCAAAACGTTGCTGAAGGTCGTTTATCTTGCCTAAAAAAGACTTGAATTCTAACTTTTCTAAAATCGGTGTCAGGACGTTTGTATCAAACCCTTTTAATTTACAATCTTCTAAATTAATTTCTATAGGAACATCTAAAACTATAGTTGCCAAATAGCGAGACCTATCAGCATCTTCTTTACCCGTTGCCAGTTTTTTCTGAGTTGCACCTTTAATTTCATCTAACGCAGCATAAATACGATCGAGAGAACCATAGGTATTTAGCAGCTGCACTGCTGTCTTTTCCCCAATTCCCTTAACCCCAGGAATATTATCCGATTTATCACCACAAAGAGCTTTGAAATCAACAATTTGTGAAGGTAAAACCCCCATTTTTTCTTTGACTTGTTCTGCTTCAAATTCCGTGATGCTATTTGTAGAGCGTTTTAGGGCATCTGGACTAAAATTCAGAACAGTAATTTCTTTGTCAGAGTTGATCAGTTGAAATAAATCGCGATCGCCAGTCAAAATCTTCACCCTATACCCAGCCGCAGTTACTCGTTGTGCTAAGGTTCCCAAAACATCATCAGCCTCAAAACCAGGGGCAGTAAAAATGGGTAGATTGAAGCCATTCAGCAACTCATGCAGGTTTGCTAAGTCGGGAATGAAGTCTTCCGGCGTTTCCGGGCGATCGGCTTTATAAGTCTCGTCGGCTTCGTGGCGAAAAGTTGCCTCAGCCAAATCAAAAGCGATCGCCATTGCTTGGGGCTGTTGTGTTGCCATTACCTCCAGCAGGCACTTCACAAAACCAAAACATATACTGGTAGGAATGCCTGCTTTAGTACGCAGTCCTCCATCTCGCCCTTTGGCGAAAGCAAAGTATGAACGATAAGCCAGCGAGTGCCCATCTACGAGGATGAACGTGGGACGTGTTGCAGTTGCAGAAGTGATTTCAGACATAGCCCTATTTTAGCCAGAAGCTTTGTCACATAGTTAGCAATTTCAGATGCTCGTTTAGCTTGGCTTTGGTGACAATAGCCCAGTTCTTGCGTACCAAATTAATATTAAGTATAATTTTAGACAAAAATAATGTCTGCGCATTTGCAGCTTTAGTACGGAAGCCAAGTAGAACCACCTTTTGGCAGGGATACCAGCCCAATTAAGTACGTGAGTATAAGCATAGTAACCGTATAGTAACTAGATCCCTCACTTCTCATCAGAAGTCGGGGATCTATCTCCTGAGCGTTTTATGTTTAATTAGGTTGACCTAGCTTACATCTCAGGAACCAACAAAAACTAGCTTAATATTTCGACATAAGATTGCCACTATCAAAACCTCTTTGCCTTAACAAAACTTTATATATACCAATCAAAAAGTCTGTTTGTCAAAGGAATTTAAACATAATAACTTTACATAAAGTTAAGTGTATTTATCAAGACTACAAGCAAAGTTTCAGAGTTAGAAATAGGTTAATAATTCCGTAATGATTCGTTTCAGAAAGGCATCTTTTATCCATGACAACAAAACTATTCAACACTCTAGCTGCTGCCACAACTTTGGCAGGAATTGTTGCAACATCTGGAGCAGCTAATGCAGCTTCTCTCTCCTACACTAGTTCCACTGATTACGATTTTACAAATATCATTGATGCACCTCTGAGCGTCCAAAAATTTAACTCATCTTTGGGTACACTTAAGGGTGTAACGATAAGTTTTACTGGCGACTTACTTGGAAATGCAGGTTTTGAAAACAGGAGTCCAACCGCAACTCAGGTGACAGTAAATCTTGCTAGTCAACTCAGTTTAAAACTAAATAATCAGTCTCTGTTTGCGCTCAATCCACAAGATATCTCAAGTTATCAAGCTGCTAAATATGATGGTAAAACTGATTATAGTGGCACCTCTGGCAAGACTATTTCTAACTTAACTGCCACACAATCTGCTACTCAGTCTTTCACCAATACCCAATTCTTGCAGTCTTTCACTGGTAATGGCGACATAAACTTTTTGTTCTCAGCTTTAGCCAACTCAGTAGTTACGGGTTCAGGCAACATGAGATCCTATATTGATACTTATGCAAAAGCAGGTATCAAAGTAACTTATGACTACGATGCTAAAGCAGTACCTGAATCCTCTGCCACACTGGGAATTGGTTTAATTGCTGGGCTTTGTTTATTGTCACAACGCAAAAAAAGCTGGATCAAGATGTTTAATTCATAGACTTTCTTGAATAGGTAGGTTTTTTCCATCCTATTTATCAAACAGGCTCTCTAATTTAAATGAAAAAACCCGATTTTTTCGAGAATTGGGTTTTTTATTGCGCTAGACATTGTAGTAAAGAAATTGGATTGACTAGAGATGCCAATTTTTTCTACAACTTCCCACTGATCGCTAGAGCCTGTTAACCTCTTACTGGAACTTAAAATCTAGGAAATCATGCAGAAAGCATCTACTGACAATCAGGCTGCTGCAAAAGACATTAAACTACTAATTTTGGATATAGATGGCACGATCGCTGGACACTCTAACACCATCAGCAAACCTGTAAAGCAAGCTATTATTGCAGCCCAAGCACGAGGAATTCAAGTGGCGATCGCTACAGGTAGAATGTATTGTTCAGCCTTGCGCTTTCACCAAGACATCGGCTCTACCTTACCATTAATGGCCTATCAGGGAGCCTGGATTCAAGACCCAATCACCCAAAAAATTCATCGCCATTGGGTTGTTTCCAGAGAAATCGCCCACCAGCTAATCAACTATTTTGAACAGCCTGAGTTGCGATCGCTTCTATCTGTTCACTTTTACATTAACGATCAGCTATACGTCCGTGAGTTAACCAGAGAAACCAAAATTTATGCCGAACGTTCTGGTATTATTCCGATTCCTGTGGGTGATTTGCGTCAAGCCTTAACGAATGAACCGACAAAAATTCTCGCTTTGTCTGATGACATTGATGTAATCGACAAGCTACTAGGGAATTTGCGCCGTCAATACACACCTGCTGAACTTTATCTGACGACATCTGTTGCTACTTTTTTTGAAGCAACTAACCCCTCTGTAAATAAGGGAACTGCTGTACGTTACCTAGCCGAAGAATTGTTGGGATTACAGTTAGCCAACGTTATGGCTATTGGCGATAACTTCAATGATGTGGAAATGCTGGAGTATGTTGGACTTGGTGTAGCTATGGGCAACGCACCAGCAGGAGTGCAAGCGATCGCTAAGTGGGTAGCTCCTAGCGTAGAGGAAGATGGGGCAGCAGTAGCAATTGAAAAGTTTTTGCTGTAGTGAAGGCATTTTTTCAAATCTAACCCATACAAATCAGAAAGGACACCGACGACTGGCCGTGTTTCGTCTCGGTGCCCCTGCTGGTTCGCTCCTCACACACCTGCTAATCTATCCGAGGTGGTGCATTGAGTCAATAGCTATATAAAAAGTTTTTATTTTTGCCTAAGCGACATTACCGATTTATAACTCCAAAGGCGCAAAAACCGCCAGATTTTCCTCTAGGACAAATTTTAATACTGACTGAGTAGCCATGAGCAATCCGAGTCTAGCTTGGACCACTTCTGGTGACGTAATTTTCACCTCACCCCAAATCCGGCAATTAGACCAAAACTTTTCAAAAGCTTGGCTCAAATTCAGTGCTACTTTTTCCCATTTCACAGAACTGCTAACATCAGGACACTCTATGTTGTCTACCACTTGTATTAATTCGCCAATCAGACGACGTTCATCTGGGTGATTTAGCTGCAATATTCCGTCGCAATTAAGCCAAGGTAGGGGGTTAGGAAAAATAACATCCCAAAAAGCTGGACTAGTATTTGGAACTGGTTCTCTAAGTTTAATCAATCCCTCTCGATGAGCCAGCAGCACTAGCGAACAGCAGCGTGCATGAGCGTACTGAACAGCAAACAAATTGGGCATTGGGCATTGGTTATTCGCCTCATCTCCCTCATCTCCCTCATCTCCCTCATCCTCCCCTGCTCCCCCACTCCCCACTCCCCACTCCCCACTTCCCACTACGAGGCTTTGTAACCAAGTCGCTAACGTCGAGTCAGTTAATTCAAAATGTATTAAACCAGGGGGAACTATTTGGATGCTAAAAACGTCGCCACAAATCCCTGATATATCTGAGGCGATCGCATTGGCAAGCTCCATCGGTTTTCGATTCTGAGATTTTGATAGTCGCAGAGACACACTTGAGGTATAGAAAACTCTCTTATTATCTCTACCTTTAGATAGAGGAATTTTTTCATCTTTTATGCATTTACTTTTTTCTTTATAAGTATCAATACTTATTGATTTTATTAAATAACTATATAATAGCTGTTTTATTGACGTATATTTGCTAACTGGTAATTTATAATGCACGTAATATTATTTAAATAGTCATGTAAGATATATTTGTTACTTTTCTGTCATCTATCTTGCGATATAAATTTAATTTAGATGAAGAAAAATGAGAAGAGGATAAAATTTGATGAATAATCGATGAATAGTAAGTAAACTTTACTACCACCATTGTACAGTAGGAAGTATAACAAAAGAGTAGAGAGTAATTTGCTTTCTATTCTTTGGATTGGCTGGCGCTGTTAGGCGTTAAGCCTGCCTCGCCAACACAAAGACACTCCTTGCACCCTTTTATTTATGTCTTTGTCTTCAGCCGAACGCTCTTTGTTACCTATGCAATCTCCATCCTCCTTTTCTGAGGCATCACGGCCTTTTTTGACTTGGCAACGCATTCTTGACTGGGCTCAAGAACACTACCGCTGCCGCACCTTTAGCAAAGATGAGCGCATTCCAGCCCGGCCTGGATTGCTGTATTTGGTGCAAAGGGGTGCGATCCGTATGGTAGGAACCGCCCAAGTTAGTGCGACTGCCAGTCAGCTAACGTCTCGACGAATCAACAGAACCCCAGAAGAAGCGTTCTTGGGTTTTGTGGGAGCGGGACAGCCATTTGAAATTGTTGCTCAGTCACCATTCACACTCCAAGCTTACGCCCATGTCGATCAAACTGCGGTGCTGTGGATGTACTGGCACGATTTAGACAATTGGCCTCACTTCCGTCGCGAAGTTATGGATGCCTTTAGGTATCAGCACCAGCGTAAGCTGCTGTGGCTGAGTGCCTTGGGACAACGCCGCACAATTGACCGACTCTTAGGATTTCTCACATTGTTAATTGAGGAATATGGAGAGCCAGCAATGAGCGACACCGATCCTGATGTGATTCGCGGTTATTGTCTGCCCTTCCCCCTCACTCATGCCCAAATTGGTAGCGCGATTGGTTCGACTCGTGTCACCGTCACCCGCTTGATGGGTAAGCTGCGTCAACGTGGTTTAATCCTGACTCAAGGGGATAATCTAATATGCTTGCCAGCAGAGTCGATTAATAGAGCTGGTTAAGGTACAGTTCAGAGCGGCGATTTCCGCCACTCTGTCTTGAGTGCGATGGGCCAGACCCCGCCACGGCGATCGCTCTTGTCAGCGAATTTTGACAAACCCCGCTTGGGTAATCAGTTCCTGTCCCTGCTCAGTCAGCAGTAAGTTGGCGTAAGCGACACCTGCTTGCTGCTCAGTCTGACCATTCTGTTTGACCACCACAAACAGATTGCGGGTAATCGGGTATTTTCCTGATTGGAAAGCATCAATGTTCAATTTGTTACGTTTACCAGGACATTCAGACGGGAGGACAGAAGGTTCTTGGTATGGTGCAATGTATTGTCCTTGCGTCCGCCCCAACGGCAAGGCTTTGATTGAGCATTGAGGAATCACCTCTGGGGCAGAAGCGTAGTAGATGCTACCAGGACTATCAGCCAATTTTTGCAAGGCTTGGGTGGTTGTGGAGATAAATTCTACATTGGAGCTGAAAGCTTGACCACCCAAGATGTCTTGGACAAAAAGTTCGACAGTACCGCCATCAGCAATGCGGCGGGAATAGGGCTTGATCGGGATATTGGGGCCGCCCACCTGGCTCCAATTATTGATTTTGCCTGTGTAAATTGACTTTAACTGTTCTACCGTTAGTCCTGGGATATTCAGGTTGGGGTTAACTGCAACCGCTAAACCATCAATTGCCACAGGAATTTGTTTCAAACTGAACCCACGCTGCTGGGCACGACTTAATTCTTGATCTAGAACTGGTCGGGAGGACTGGGCAAAGGCTAGTTGACCGTCTATCAAGGACTGAATGCCAGTACCAGAACCAGGAGATGCATTGCTGGGTTCTACATATCGCAGCCGTAACTCTGGCCGCGCGGCTTGAATTGCTGGATCAACTACTAGTCGAATCGGTGCCCAAGATGTACTGCCTCCGTAATTGAATAATCCTGTAGGAACATCCTTTACTGAAGTGAAAGTATTGCCACTAGGTTGTTCCGATCCGGTTTGGGGCGTTTTGGTGCTACCAGAATTAATTGTATTTAGATCGACACCAGATTTTCTAGTAAACCACCAAAAACCGCCAGCTATTAGCCCAACGGTGATTAGGATGGATAATACAAGAATAGTTGTTTCATTTTTTTGGGACATAGTATAATTACCCGCGCATCCATTCAATATAAGTGCTTGACTTGATAAGTGCTTGCTACTTGAGATTGTATTGGGAGGACGGGTGTTTTACTAAAAATGCAGATAAATCCTCACTTCTGACTACTTTATAAACCAAGGTATAATAAATTTACCCTGGATTATTTGTCTTTTTTCTCAAGGCTTGAGTGTTGGTGAGGATAAGTTGTTAGTTGATACTAAGATTTTTCCCCATAAAGCTTAATTTCTCATCTTCAGGGTTTTTCCAGGTTAAGTATTGGTTAACTTTTAATTTTTTCTTGCTGGTTAACGCACTGGTTCAAAGTCATAACCAGTGCGAGAGCGAGAACCAGGAACAATTTTTACAAGTTGCACTGGCGCATTGCGATCGCCTGATGCTAAAAACCGAATTGTACCAGAAGCGCCAGTGGCAGAAAAGTCAGATGACAAGAGTGCTTGTTGGACTCCATCTCGCGTAGGATTGCGTTCTAATGCCGTAATCAGAGCCACAGTGGCATCATAGCTGAGGGCACTTCGCCAACTCACATCACCGCCCCATAACTGCCGCGATTTCTGAGGAAAATCTGACTTAGGATCGGCATCAATATGCCAGGGAACTGCTAATACCATCCCCACAGCTTGTTCTCTGCCAATTTCTAAAGTTTTAGCGGTGTAAACATCATCTCCCCCCAGTAGAGTTAACTGTTTCTGGTTAATTTGAACTACTTGCAGCGCTTTATCCAAAGTTTCAGTATTAGCAGCTAACATCAATACTTCTGCACCTTGTTTAGTTGCTTGTTCTACACTTTTAGCCGCACTAAAATCCGCCCTGGATAAGTCAAATTCGCTGGCTACCTGTCCACCCTCTAGGGAAACAGATGAAACAAACTCTGACTTTAAAGACTGGCTATAGTTACTCTGAGAATTAAAGAAAACCACTGCATTTTTTTTCTGCAAGGTTCTCACCATATAGTTGGCTAAACTTCTTGCAGCCATAAAATCACTAGGAACTGTGCGAAAAACGTAGCGGCTAAAGTTAGAAATTTTGACAGATGTACTAGTTGGAGATATAGCTACAAGTTGTCCAGAAGTATAGATAGTACCTGCGGCTAAGGTGGAATCGCTAGTATTCGGCCCAACTACACCTAATACTTCGGAATTGCTGACTAGGCTGGAAGCGATTTGCTTCGATATTTCTGGATTGTCGTCATCGCTAGCTATCCCTACCCTCAAAAAGACTCCCTTGATTCCTCCAGAAGTATTGACTTGATTTTGGGCTTGGGCTATCCCACGTAAAATTTCTAAAGAAGTATTGGGGTCAGTGCCAAATGGTACAGAAGCCACGATAGTATAGCTTTTGGAAGAACCAATTCGGGCATTGTTAAGAAAAATTAATGCTTCTGGATCGTTACGGTTGAGTTTTAGGGCAGCTGTGAAATTAGCGATCGCTTTATCATAACTTTTAGCTGCGATCGCCTGTATTCCTTCTTTTTTCACTGGAGAAATGTCACCCGGAGTAAAGGATTTTTCCCCAAAACTAATGCGGTCTTGCAAGGATAAATTGTTGCCTGGTTGTTGATTTTGAATGTTAGTATTACCAATTTTGACCCCATTGTTAGTAAACCACCAAAAACCACCGCCAACTATGCCAACTGTCAGCAGCAGGGTCAAAGCTAAAATTGTGGTTTCATTCTTTTGTGACATGAACAAGTTTGAATAAAGTAAAAAATATTTATTATTTAATTGTTTGGCTAAATCTAACCATAGAAGTTTTTTAAAGTAAAAAAGATAATAATTTATAAATAAGTCGAAACACAGCTGTTAGTGAAATAGCTACTAAGCTTGCTGCAACTGCTAAAATTACCACTGACGGAAGGTCAAGACCTCCCCGTAAAAAGGGGACAAAAAAAATAATCGCAAAAGTAATTGTGGGAATAATTAATAAATCGAACTTTTCAATCCATCGCCTGGTTTGGACAAAAATTAGTATACCTAAAATCAGGGCGGAAGTAGTCAAAGTAACTATTGGTGATTTTACTAGACTGAAGAGGGCGATCGCGATCAATGCACCCTCAAATCCACTAAATGCCGCCCCACCCAATAATTCCAATGTCGAAAACGCTGGTTGAGTTGGTGGACGACGGGGAACGACAGGATTAGAACCTTGGGATGGTTGTGGCGGGAGGGTTGCAGAGGGCGAATTAAGTTGTGTAGGAGATTGAGCCGCTTGTGAGTTAAGTGCGCCCAGAACCTCCTGGGCTGACTGGAAGCGCTGATTAGCCGCAGGTAGCAGCATCTTGTCTAAAATGTCAGCAAGGTGAGGGTTGACACTTACTTGCGATCGCCATTTCCACTGGTTGCTATAGGCATCAAATAGTTGAATTGCTTCCTTATTTGTTAACAAGGTAATAATAGTTACAGCTAAAGCGTATAAATCTGTAGATGGAAAGACTTGCCCTCCAGCCATCTGTTCGGGCGGTGCAAATCCCATAGAATAAATTCCTGTAGAAGAAGCCGCAGAACCAAGTGCAACATTTGTTACTTGCTTGACTGCGCCAAAATCTAGTAAGAAAAGTTTACCATCACGACGACGCATAATGTTTGAAGGTTTGATGTCTCTGTGGATAATGCCTCTGTCATGGACAAACTCTAGTACTCTCAGGATTGCTTGCAATACCTCTAACACTTGCTGTTCAGAAAATTTACCTTGTTGAACTAATTCTTCTTCTAGGTTTTGCCCATCAATGTATTCTTGCACCAAGTAAAAAAATTGGTCTTGCTCTTTTGGTTGCAAGCTATTAACTATCACTGGAAAGAAAGCAAACAAGTCAGGAATTTGCTCGTGATCGTTACCAAGTTGTGCTAAAACTTCCGCTTCTCTTTCAAACATTAACTGCGCTTGTTGCAGTTGAGTTAAAGTTAAATTTCCCGCTGGTTGAAACTGCTTAACCACGCATTGACGCATTCCCGGTATTCGGCGATCGCGTGCCAAAAATGCTGCTCCAAACCCGCCCCTTCCCAGCAGTTTCGTTGGCACGTATCGACCATCTAGCATCAATGGCATACCACAGGTAGTGCAATACTTTTGCTGGGTTGTTTTCAGTGTCGTAACATCATCTAAATCGGCAAAATAGTTTTGTGGGCGTGGACAACGTGGACGAGTGCAGTAAACTTCCATTTTCCTGATTAGTCAAAATAATTCGTAATTGATAATACTCGCCTTCTCTACGAGATGCTACGCGAATGGTAAGAAGCAAGCTACGTAATTCGTAATTAGTTCAGGTTACAGAACAACTAAATTTGTTAATGAGGAACACGAAACTTTTTTCCTGATGTCAAACCCTTGGTTTGCCTACAGCACCCTGCACGAACACAATGGGTTAATAATTACGAATTAAGTTAGCGACAGAGGAGCGTCATTACGAATTATTTGGTCATTTACAAAAAACAAAGGACAAATGACAAGGGACTAATAACCTGATTTTAGTCTTCGCCAGATAAAGTAGGTGTTGCTACCTCCAATGTAGTTAACACTAGACTTTTTTGTGTTAATTTTAACACATCTTGATTCCATCCTGGGTTAGCAAACTGGGGCAAAATTTCTTGACTAAAGGCTTCTGCGGCCTTGGATCTATAGCGATTGGGATTACAAATCAGCCACAGCGTCCGTTTGACGACAACGCCTTCAATGGGAGTACGGTGCAAAACGCCCATTTGTAACTCTTTAGCGATCGCACTAGTTGAAACAAAGGCAGCTCCTAGACCAGATTGCACAGCATTTTTAATCGCTTCAATGGAATTCAATTCCATTTCAACTTTAAAACGTCTGGTATCGATTTCGCAGCGTGCTAGCACTTGGTCAATTACTTTGCGGATAGTCGATTGGGAATCTAGGGCGATGAATTGTAATTTATATAGGTCTTCTTTCTGGATTTTTTCAAGTTTGGTAAAAGGATGAAAGACAGGTATAATCAGCGCTAGCTCGTCCTCAGCGTAAGGAATCACGTCTAAAGATTCTGACAGTTCACCGGGAATTTCACCACCGATAATCGCCAGATCGACTTGTCCGTTAGCGACACTCCAAGCAGTCCGCCGGGTCGAGTGGACGTGTAATTGCACCGCCACATCTGGATATTTTTGTCGGAACATACCGATCATTCTGGGCAAAAGATAAGTGCCAGTGGTTTGAGAAGCACCGACAATTAAAGTACCACCTTGGAGATTTTGTAAATCCTCGATCGCACGGCAGGTTTCCTGACAGAGACTGAGGATTTTTTCACCGTAGTTTAAGAGTAGATGCCCAGCTTCGGTTAATTGGGCGCGTCGTCCTCCACGATCGAATAAAGGGACATCGAGTTGCCGTTCGAGATTTTGGACTTGCAAACTGACGGCAGGCTGGGAGACGTAAAGACTATCAGCGGCACGCTTGAAGCTTCCTTCTTGAGCGATCGCTTTCAGGATACGTAACTGATCTAAAGTGAAAGGAAGGTCAGACATAAGGCTCAACCCACAAACTTTTAAAGGAGCAGATGCACGTAATAAATCAGGTTTGGCAGCAATCAGTCGGACATGATTTGTTGCATATTAAACTTGAAGGCTTAACTCGAAAAAGACAGTAGCACAACATCTTGACTAAAGTCCCCTTTTGAATACTTTGTGGTATTGGTTGTACTGAATTCAATTTTCTTTAAATTACTTCACCTGTGTATATGCTGCTGATTTCTTGGTTGACACCCAGTCATTTTGTCATACTGGGGTTACAAATAGTTTTTGCGATCGCTCACAGTGGAGGCGCTGCTTTACGCCCTTGGGCAGAAAAATACATTGGCCCAAGGCTTTATCGCATTCTCTTTGCATTAGTCAGCTTACCGTTGGCTGTAATATTAATTATTTACTTTTTTGGGCACCGCTATGATGGTTTGCAAATTTGGCAGGTACAAGGGGTGCCAGGAGTGCGAGAATTTGTTTGGCTGCTGTCAGCAATCTCGTTTTTGTTTTTATATCCTGCTACCTTCAATCTACTAGAAATTGCTGCTATTCAAAAGCCCCAAGTTCATCTCTACGAAACCGGAATTATTCGGATTACCCGTCATCCCCAGATGGTAGGACAAATAATTTGGTGTGTTGCCCATACTCTCTGGCTGGGTACTACCTTTACCCTTGTGACTTCCATTGGATTGATATTGCATCACTGGTTTGGGGTTTGGCACGGGGATCGCCGCTTGAGCGATCGTTATGGAGAAGCTTTTGAAATTGCCAAACAGCGGACTTCAATTATTCCCTTTAAAGCAATTATTGACGGACGTCAATCTCTCAAATGGCAGGAATTTCTCCGCCCTGCCTATTTGGGAGTTACCATTTTTATAGCTTTGCTTTGGTGGTCGCACCCTCTGTTAATGGAAGCAACTAGTAGGGTAGGATGGTAAATTTAGACGATCCCCAGTGTCAGCAGAGTGTCAGCAGAAAATCCGAAATAGATGGAAATTTCAGCTTATCAATTGCTCCAAATCAATGTAGGATAAATTCAAACATCTATTCAGTGGAGGGTGCGTTCAGTCGACTTCTAGGGTGGCTTTTCTGTCAGAGACACATTAACACGCTCAATTTTTGCCAATTATTCTGTGTCCTGAATATTTGTGTCCTGAATGGATCTATCGGCAGTTACTGACTTGCCAATCCTCCACTGAAGCAGTCCTGAGTCCTGAGTCCTGAGTAAAAGCAAGCAACTTAGTATTCATTGCTTGGCAATTAGTCCCAATTTTGCTTTACTCTAAAAGAAAAATAAACGAGTTCCTCATTCAATCCGCTAACTTTAGTTATGGACTTCTACTCAGCAAACAGAACTCGGAACTCAGCACTACTCAATTCAGTACTGATAGCTAGTTTGATATAAAAACCTTATAATCCAAGAGGCGTCATGGTGTTGTCGGTTAGTGAGCGGACATTTACTCAAGAAGTTTTAGAATCTCCTATTCCTGTTTTAGTTAACTTTGAAGCACCTTGGTGTGGCTTGTGTAAAGTTATCCACCCGCTGTTGTTGCAATTTCAGGCCCAGTGCGGGGATGAAATTAAATTAGTCGGGGTTAACGCTGATCAAAATTTTAAATTGTCTACTACTTATAGGCTAAAATCACTACCCACTTTACTATTGATTGAAAATGGCACTATTCGCCATCGCTTGGAATGCTTTCGTAGCAGGGAAGATTTACGTCTAGCTTTAGAAGAGATTAAAGCCAGCTACAGCAATTACCCCAAAATCTACAAAAGTTCAAAAACAGTGGACTTAGAGTATCGATCAGCCTGATGGATATTGGGCATTGGGGAGCCAGTGCGTTGGGCGGGCAATGCCCGACTTGAAGCAACTGGCGTCATAGGGCATAGGGCTAATGACCAATGACCAATGACCAATGACCAATGACCAAAGACCAAAGACCAAATCTAAAACCATGCTTAATACCCCACCCAATCAGCCTTGGGTGGGTTATTTTATCCTAAAGGGTGTGTGTCACAATTGTTAACAGTTTCGACACGCTAATCAAGAATTCTAAAAGTAGGCGTCAGTGATGGAAGTAATCTATCAGTATGCCTGGCTGATTCCGGTGTTCCCTCTTTTTGGGGCGATGCTGGTCGGTCTAGGGTTAATCTCGTTGAATCAGGTGACAAACCGCCTACGGCAGCTTAACGCTGTGGTGATTATCTCCTTGATGGCAGCAGCTATGGGGCTATCATTTGCCTTGTTATGGAGCCAAATTCAAGGACACGCGCCTTATCTGTACACCTTTGAGTGGGCGGCAGCAGGTAATTTTCATCTGAGCATGGGCTACACTATTGACCACCTGACAGCCTTAATGCTGGTGATTGTCACAACGGTAGCCTGCTTAGTCATGATTTACACCGATGGCTACATGGCTCACGATCCCGGTTACGTGAGGTTTTACGCCTATCTCAGTTTGTTTGGCTCCTCAATGTTAGGTCTGGTGGTCAGCCCCAACCTAGTACAGATTTATATCTTCTGGGAACTGGTGGGGATGTGTTCTTACTTGCTGGTCGGCTTTTGGTACGATCGCAAGTCAGCAGCCGATGCCGCGCAAAAAGCGTTTGTGACTAACCGCGTAGGCGACTTTGGTTTATTACTCGGCATTCTCGGGCTATTCTGGGCAACGGGAAGCTTTGATTTTAATATCATGGGCGATCGCCTCGCCCAACTCGTAGAATCAGGTTCGATCAGCAATTTTCTTGCTGTCCTGTTTGCGATTTTAGTTTTCTTAGGGCCAGTGGCGAAATCAGCCCAATTCCCTCTCCACGTCTGGCTACCAGATGCAATGGAAGGCCCCACCCCGATTTCCGCCTTGATTCACGCGGCAACAATGGTGGCGGCGGGTGTTTTCCTCATTGCCCGGATGTACCCAGTATTTGAAGACGTTCCAGCTGCAATGAATGTCATTGCCTTTACTGGGGCGTTTACGGCGTTTTTGGGGGCAACCATTGCCATTACCCAAAACGACATCAAAAAGGGCTTGGCTTACTCCACCATTTCCCAACTGGGTTACATGGTGATGGCAATGGGAATAGGTTCCTACAGTGCTGGGCTATTCCACCTAATGACCCACGCCTATTTCAAGGCGATGCTGTTCTTGGGTTCAGGTTCAGTAATTCACGGTATGGAAGGTGTCGTTGGACACGACCCCGCCTTAGCGCAAGATATGCGCTTGATGGGTGGACTGCGAAAGTATATGCCTGTCACAGCAACGACCTTTTTGATTGGTTGCTTGGCAATTTCTGGTATCCCACCTTTTGCTGGTTTCTGGTCAAAAGATGAAATTTTGGGGAAGGCTTTTGAGGCTAACCCACTCCTCTGGTTTATCGGCTGGCTAACTGCCGGAATTACTGCTTTTTATATGTTTAGAATGTATTTCTCGACATTTGAAGGCAAATTCCGGGGTACTGACCAGAAAATCAAGGAAAAACTCAAGAAGGCAGCCACAATTGTCCTAGAGTTAGAGTCAGAAGAACTAGCCCCGAATTTTGGGCCTGGGGCAATGAAAAAAGGAGAATTGGCTGCCACTGAACACCATGACTCCCATGATCATGATTCCCACGGGCATCACAGCGACTCCCCCCACGAGTCGCCGTGGACAATGACTCTGCCATTAGTATTTTTGGCTGTACCTTCAATTTTCATTGGTTTGGTGGGAACTCCCTACGCCAATTATTTTGAAGAGTTTATCTTTCCTCCTAGCGAAACTCTCACCGAAGTTCTAGAAAAAGCTTCTGAGTTTAATCCCACGGAATTCTACATTATGGCGGGTGCCTCAGTGGGAATTTCCTTGGTTGCGATTACCTTAGCTTCGCTGATGTATTTGCGCCGTCAGATTGACCCGGCTGCGATCGCTGCTAAAATCCAACCACTTTACGAGTTATCCCTCAACAAGTGGTACTTTGATGACATTTACCATCGGGTTTTTGTCCTCGGCTTGCGTCGCCTAGCTAGACAAGTTATGGAAGTTGACTTCCGCGTTGTCGATGGTGCTGTTAACCTCACAGGCTTTTTCACCCTTGTCAGTGGTGAAGGTCTGAAGTACCTAGAAAACGGTCGCGCTCAATTCTATGCCTTGATTGTGTTTGGGGCGGTTTTGGGCTTAGTGATTGTCTTTGGTGTTACCTGATTTTCATAGGGGCGGGCGGTTGCCCACCCCTACCTTTTAACTATCCACTAATTGGGAGATTAGCTAATTTTTGATTACGTAAATTTTTTGCTAAGGATGCTGGGTCAAGACCATTATCTTGATAAGCTTTCATAGCAGTTTCTCTCCATTCCAAGTTAGCCTCACCAGGAAAACTACGTTTTAGCTCACGTACTACAGTGATTGCCTTTTCTGCCCAGGCTTGAAATTTTTCCTGATTCCAATAACACACATCTTGTGTATGAGGTGCTGCACCACTGGTAATACTTTTACAAGGTGTAACCACAACAGGTATGATTTCTGATTCTTTGCGAAGCAACGAAATATTCTGTTTAATCCAGTTTGGATGTGAAGCAGCTTGTCTAACTTTAGTTGCTCCTAGTGAATTTCCCTGATTATTAGTTGAATGGTCTTCAAATACAATACAAAAGTCATCATCAGCAATCCACCAGGGATCTGGATCAGCATCTCCGTTTGAATTTCCAACTTGATAACCCAATAAACGCCCTAATTTTTCATGCCCATTTTCAAACGCTTTTGAGTCTTGCTGAGTATCTTTCACTCTCTGGAGATTCTCAAGAATTACTTTTACCTCTGCTTCAAACTTTTGATCGTTGAAATTTCCATACAGTGACAATTGTGATTCTAGTGCTTCAACTACAGAAGTCAGTCTCAATTTATCAGCTTGATTTTCTTGATTTTCTTCTAAATTCAACCTAGAGAGTTGATAGAGCCAACTAACTCCTTCAGTAGTAGAAGCAGCACGCTTAAAGAAATTCCGTGCTACTCCTTCCATAGAAGCTACACCACGTTTTGCCGCTATCCAGGCTGCACTTCCAGCAAGGTAGTACCAAAAGGCTCTATATCCTTTAACATCATCTCCACTAAGCGAACTTAATACAGAATTACATTCTTGAACTGCCTGTTCAAAATTGCCGCTCCAAAGTGCGTTTTGATATCTAACTTCATGAGCAACATCTGCCTGTAATTTTTCTATGCCTGGAAGTTGAGATTGTTCTAATTTATCTCTCAAATCTATAATATCCTTCTCTGCTCCATTCCAGTCTTCTTTATGTGTTAGAAAAATTTGCAAATTATCAATAAAATCTGATGATTTAACATCTTTAGATTGCTCAATTCCATACTCTATCTCAGCTTGAATTTCTGGATGTAAAAACTTTCTTTTATTCTTATCTAGTAAAAAACTATTCAATTCTTCTCCAAGCACTACTACTGCGGAATAATCGTTATCTGCTCTTGTACAACGACCAACTGCCTGAACAATTCTAGTTAATACACGGTCATTAAAAAGAATATTTGCTGGCATTCGCGTCACAAGAAATTTTTCTTGTAGATTTGTTGCTTTTTGCATTCCTTTTACTATTAATAGACGACATTCATCACTTCCCAAATCAATCCCATCATATCGGTTTGCAACTATAGCTACTGCTTTTGATTCAGATATAAAAGTCTGCTTTGACTTCTCGATTTCCCTAGCATTGAATATTTTATAACTAGTTGCTGTAGATATCTGTGTTGCAAGTTTATTTACAGTAGGATCATCTGGGACAAGGACGAGTGTTCTTGGTGTTTCTTTGATCATATCTATAGCTAACTTGAGTGCAGCTTCTTCATTAAGTGATCTTTCTGGAAAAAAGAAAAAGCGACGACCAATGCCCTGTTGATCCCATCCATCTGGAACTGGTAAACGAACTATTTTTTCTGTACCTGCAAGCCTTTCTAATTCTCCTCCTTCTCCTAATGTAGCAGACATATATATGCGTTGTTTAGGAGTAGAAAATGGTTGATGAGTACGAGTAGGTGGCAAAACAGGACGAATTAATATCGAGTTATAGCTGCTGTATATATGGCATGAAAATAAGTGATCTCTCAGAGCAGACCAAGAATACTGTAAGTCGTTTATGTCCTTGATGTGTGTATCCAGTATTGTAGTTATTTCTTCGAGTCTTTCATACAGGAATGGAGTAGGTATCTTTTCAACCCATTGAATATCTCCTAAATCAGGAGAGTCAGAAATCAACCTAGAGTAGTGTGCATTTAGAATAATCCCACGCATAGCCGAAACTAAAGCTCTAAAAAGAGTGCTATGTTTGGAATTATTTCGCTCAATTGAAAGAGACCAATATTTTGCTATGTAATTTTCAGCAGAATGGGCATCATCAAGAATTATTATGTCGGCGTTCTTAAAGAAAGGATTTGTGTTAAATAAACCACTATAAGTAGTGACAGCAATAGTTTCTGCATTAGTATACTCAGCCTTGATAGTAGGGGTATATTCAGCCTGTTTACCTGTAAAAGCATTTGCTTTTATTCCAAAAATAGTTGATGATTGCTCAACTACCTGATTCACAAGTTGAACAGTAGGGCATAGATACACTACTTTTTCATTAAAACGGCAACGCCGCCATTCTGCAATCAAAAGCCCGACTCCTGTCTTACCACTACCTGTTGGAAGTTGTAAAGCAACATCTGGTAGATTAAGAGTTTCTTGCTGACAGTATTTTCTAAGTATGTCAGCTTGGTGAGAAATCAAACCTTGGGATTTTTTATTTTTAATATCTCGGAAAAGTGCTTCAGGTGTTTCGGCAGAGGTGTGAGAATGACTAACTTTTTTGAGTGCCATGTCTTTGAGATGCTAAGTATCTGGTGATCACACTGTTGTAACATAAACGAAATGCTCCCAGAATATGATTTTTTATGTCTTTTTAATTGCATCTTCAATGTCTTCTAAGCTCACATCTGCCTGCTCCGATTTTGCATAAATGAGTAGAAGTAAGACGAATTCAGACGAGACAACTTGATAGATCACCCGATATCCACCACTTTTACCCGTCGGGATATCACTGTTTTTTGCTCGAACTTTAAAAACAGTCAAGTCTATCCCAGAAATTTGATCGCCGATAAAATTTCCAGCCTGTAGCTGATCAATAATGGGTTGAATGTCAACTTGAATTTGGCGATAGCGTTTAGTCAGAGTTTTTAGACGGCGTTTGAAGGGAGATGTAAAGCGAACTTCTGGCATAAATCTAGGCTTCCATATCGTCCCAAAGCTCTGAAACTGGGAAAGTTTGTCCTACTGCTGCTTGTCGCACGGACTCTTGCAAATCGGCTAATATTTGTGCTTTTGGCTCTTGTTCATCAATCCAAGCTAAACCACTGACGTTATCAGAATTTATGGAACTTATAAGCTGTTGCCAAAGCTCTACAGGGACGAGTACATCTGTTGTTTCTCCATCTGCGTTGGTGACATAACGAATCTGATTTTCAATTTGTGCGATTATCATTATGGTTATTTCTCGTGTCATGCTTTTTTGCACCAAATTGCTTTTTTCAACAACCACTAAACAGCATCGTGTATTTTTAGCGATAGGTTGGGCTACGCGATCGCACCTTCTCTATTAAAAAGCGAAGACAAGTTATGGAAGTTGACTTTCGCTTTGTTAATGCCGTTAACCTCACAGGTTTTTGCACCCTTGTCAGAGGTGAAGGTCTAAAGTACCTAGAAAACGGTCGCGCTAAATTCTATTACATTATTTATTGAATGGCATTTAAGGATTTTCAGGATCAAAAAAAACTACTAATATTTAAAATATGGAATTTTATTATAAGTAGTAAATAAAATAGCGATCCTGTTATGAAAAAAAGCTTTCATAATCGTCATGACTACCTATCCAGAACCATGTAACTGTATCACCCTCCAAAACTCCAATTGCTCGATAATTACGAGTTATTCTGACAGACCAAATATTCTCCTCGTTATTTATACATTTAAAATGCAAAGACGAATGAAAAGGATTTTCTCTCCATAACTGATAAGCTTTTCTCGCACTCTGTCTAACTTGCTTTTCAAGGGACTTATATTTATCCCAAAAAGAAGGAAGAGTTACAGACTTCATAAATTTTCATAGTTCATTGGTTTTGCAAGTCCTTCTGCAATCTCTCTTTTAGCAGATTGGGCAGATGCAATCAGTTGTTGTTGAGTTTTCTTAAATGATTTATCCCATTTCAACTCATCTTGCAAATCTTCCAGGTACTCTCGGAGATGTTCTGCAACTCTTTCTTGCACATCTTCAGATAAAGATTCCATCATCCTAATTACAGTAGCGATCGCTGGAGATGACATATAGCATTTTCCTTATCAACCTTACCTGTCTATTTTACTAAAAAAACTCAATCAAATCGCCTATTGTCGTGATCAGAGCGAGCTGTTGCCAAAGTTCTATAGGGACGAGTACATTTGTTGTTTCTCCATCTTTGTTGGTGACATTACGAATCTAGCTTTCAATTTGTGCGATTATCATTATGGTTATTTCTCCTGTCATGCTTTTTTGCACCAAATTGCTTTTTTCAACAACCACCAAACAGCATCGTGTATTTTTAGCGATAGGTTGGACTACGCGTAGACGCAAAGCGGCTTGTCGTAGACATCGCACCCCTAGACTATAATTTTAGCGGCTTTTTTAGGGTAAATTTTTGACTTGACTGGGGTATCACAACGCACATTCCGCACTCTCAAATGTTAAAAAAGACTCCCAACAGAAGAAACGGGGGATTGCCAATTTAATTAAATCAACCTAACGAGGAAGACGAAATCCCCAAAAAGCTGTTACTTAATAACTAGTGACTTTTTGCCAAACTTGATTTTGATAGCAGACGAATTGTGATGAATACAGCTAATTTTCCGTGGCTGACGACGATTATTTTGTTGCCGATAGCCGCCTCACTACTGATTCCCATCATCCCAGATAAAGAAGGCAAAACAGTGCGCTGGTACTCCCTCATCGTAGGGCTGATAGATTTTGCACTAATTGTTTATGCTTTTTACACTGGGTATGATTTCTCCAATCCAAATTTGCAGTTGGTCGAGAGTTACCCCTGGGTACCCCAACTAGATTTGAATTGGTCAGTAGGGGCAGATGGCTTATCCATGCCCCTAATTATTTTGACTGGATTCATTACCACGCTGGCGATTTTAGCAGCTTGGCCTGTTACCTTCAAGCCGAAGCTATTTTACTTCTTGATTTTGGCGATGTATGGCGGTCAGATTGCCGTGTTCGCCGTCCAGGATATGCTGTTGTTTTTCCTGGTGTGGGAACTGGAACTAGTACCGATATACTTTCTGCTGTCGATTTGGGGAGGCAAAAGGCGGCAATATGCAGCGACTAAATTTATTTTATACACCGCTGGCGGCTCGCTGTTTATTTTGCTGTCTGCCCTGACAATGGGATTTTACGGCGATACGGTGACGTTTGACATGCGATCGCTCGCCTTAAAAGATTTCGCCCTGAATTTCCAACTTGCCCTTTATGCTGGCTTCCTAATTGCTTACGCCGTCAAGTTGCCGATTATTCCCTTGCATACTTGGCTACCTGATGCCCACGGTGAAGCTACAGCCCCTGTACACATGTTATTGGCAGGTATTCTCCTGAAAATGGGCGGTTACGCCTTAATTCGGATGAATGCCCAAATGCTCCCCGATGCCCACGCTTATTTTGCACCAGTATTGGTAGTTTTGGGGGTAGTTAATATCATCTACGCTGCCTTGACATCCTTTGCCCAGCGCAACCTGAAGCGAAAAATTGCCTACTCCTCAATTTCTCACATGGGCTTTGTGATGATTGGTATTGCCTCCTTCACCGATTTGGGATTGAGTGGGGCAATATTGCAAATGGTTTCTCACGGGTTAATTGGGGCAAGTTTGTTCTTTCTTGTAGGGGCAACTTACGACCGGACACACACCCTGATGTTGGATGAAATGGGCGGTGTCGGTAAGAGAATGCCGAAGATTTTCGCCATGTTCACTGCCTGTTCAATGGCTTCTTTGGCATTGCCAGGGATGAGCGGTTTTGTGGCAGAATTAATGGTGTTTGTCGGCTTTGCTACTAGCGATGCTTATAGCTCTACCTTCAAAGTTATCGTGGTGTTCTTGATGGCAGTGGGAGTGATTTTAACTCCGATTTATCTGCTGTCGATGTTGCGAGAAATTTTCTACGGTAAAGAGAACGAGGAATTAGTTTCTCACCAAGCTTTGATAGATTCCGAACCCCGTGAAGTGTTTATTATTACCTGTTTGTTGGTACCAATTATTGGTATTGGTTTATATCCAAAATTGCTGACTCAAATGTATGACGCCACAACTGTACAATTGACGGCAAGATTGCGTGATTCCGTACCAACATTAGCACAGCAAAAAGACGATGCACTAAAGGTTTCTTTGAGTGCGCCTCAAATTGGTAATTAAGTTGCGATCGCTAGTTTAGTTTAGTTTAAATATTGATTACTTTGAAGGCGGGTTTTATACCTGCCCTTTTTATTACTCTTTTTGTTACTCATATCAAGTTCGGGTGATTGCTTATAATAAAATCTATCAATGATATAGGACTCATATTTGATTTTTGCAAAGCTAGGTACACCTTTATTCCTTCTTAAGAGTCCCCATTACCCCTTATCCCCAGAGGGGGCCCACCTTCCCCAGTCCCCAGTCCCCAGTCCCTGGTCTTTACGAGTAATTCAGAAATCAAATCGGATTGCTATAAGTTACCCTGAATTAGAATTTGCTCTAAAATAATCTTGTAGTACTGATTTTACAACCATGACCAAAACATAAAAAGATACAAAGCAAGTTAATTTATTTATAGAAATTCTTAATGCGTCAATTTTGAATTCGGAGCGAAGCGACGTGACGGCTACTCTACCTGTTAGTGTCGAATCAGAAATCTTCTACCCCAGTGCTGATGGTCAACCAGTGGCAGAAACCTACGACCACCTTTATGCTTTACTAACTACCTTAGAAGTCCTGAAACAGTATCTGGCAAATCGTCAGGCAACAGTATTAGGAAATCAATTTCTTTACTATGCACAGGGCTTTCCCAAATTGCGGGTAGCCCCAGATGTAATGGTGATTTTTGATGTTGCACCTGGCGGTCGGGACAACTATAAAGTTTGGGAAGAGGGTCAAGTACCGACAGTTATTTTTGAAATGACATCCTTTGGGACTAAGGGACAAGACGAAATCTTCAAAAAGACCCTTTATGAGCAGCTAGGTGTCAACGAGTACTGGCTATTTGACCCTAAAAGCGAGTGGGTGGAACAACAGTTACGTGGGTATCGTCTGCGGGGAGAAATCTACGAACCGATACAAGATGGACGCAGTGAACCGTTACAACTACGCTTGGTGGTTGAGGGAAGGCTAATTGGGTTTTACCGAGAGGATACAGGGGAAAAATTACTGATACCTGATGAACTGGTAGAGGCTTTAAGGCAAGAAATTTTAGCAAGACAGCAAGCAGAAGAACTAGTAGAACAAGAACGCCAACGAGCAGAACAAGAACGCCAACGAGCAGAACAGGAACGCCAACGAGCAGAACAGGCAGAGTTGCAGATAGAACAGTTAAAGGCAAGGTTGCGATCGCTTAATCTAGACCCTGATACTATTGAGTAACCCGCAAGGTGTAATTCCAGAAGTTACTGTAGCTACGCCCGTGCTAAACATTGCCTTCCTCGTCCCTACTTCCAAGCCAAAATATTTTACGGATTTGTTCAGCAACCCAAAGATCAGTATCAATTGCTTTAAGCATTATAATTTATCAAAATTGCTGCACGCTGTAGTAAAGACAAGCTAGACTGCCGACGATATAAACTAGCCAAGTTCCGAAAAAACCGATCGCCCTGCCCAGTGATGGGCCATAAACCTGTATTAATCCCCAGGCATGGGCAATCCGAGCTAGTGTCAATAGAGTACCTAGCATCCATAATAGTCCATTCCCCGCCTGCATCCACTCTAGGGCAATTAGGAACATGAGGCTAAGGGGTACGTATTCTGTAAAGTTACCATGCGCTCGGATAGTACGCTGCAACACCCCGTCTTCCATGTTTTTCGTGACATTAGACTGTTGTGTTATTTTTTCCACAAACTCTGCCCAAGCATTTGGATGATCTAAATAATTGGGCTGTGAGGCAACCTCAGATAGAGATGCACCATGCCAAATCCGAGTACGGGTGCGTTCCATTGCTACTCGGTAGGATAAACCCAAAGCAAGTAGCCCATGACAGCCGATAAAGAAGGTTGAAATAGGAATCAAAACAGGCATTGACAATCACTCAAATCAAAATCCTAATACCAATTCAATTAATGATTGCAACACATCCTTGGGTGAAGACGCGATGAATCGCGTCTCTACAAATGGTCTATTTGTCGCATTCTTTTTTTAAACTGGTATAACTTTGAAAATACTTGGCTGCAATTGTTACTGTCTTTTCAATTCTTGCGGAATATCCAAATCTGCTTTTTGAGACAATAGAGTTGAAGCATTTAAATTGCTGTTAATACTTGATTGGCTCTGCCCATGAATCTGCTAAAAGAGTTTTTGTTCAATCCCCCAGAACGGAAAATTCCCCTCGATCAGCCCCCACTAGAAGCTCTACCCCAGTGGGGACACTGGTTAGAAACACCAGAGTTGATGGTAGCAATCATTCCGCCAGGACATTTAGAAGTCAATATTCGCTCACCACTTAACCTTGTGGTAACAAGTTTTGGGGAAACTCGTGGGATTGCGGCCTTCAATGCCGATCGACTGCAACCTTACCAAGCGCTACCAGGAGGTTTTGATATTGTGCCTCAAAGCAGTACTTATAGTTCGGTGGAAGACGCTTCTTGTTTTGTGGTGTTTGGATATTCCCAATCTTTTCTAGAGCGGATAGTCAAAGTGGAAGCAGAGGGACAGACAATTGAATTACAGCCAGGGCAAATTCCCAAAACTCACTGGGGCTTGAGTGCTGCGATCGCTATGCAAGAGTTTTTTGATCATGGACAAACTGGTGGTGCATTTTACTTAGAATCAGTTGCAACAGCAGTGTTGGCACAAATCATTTACCGACGTTCAAACCTATCTGGACGGCTCAAACGTCCACCAGAGTTTTTAGATCCAAATTTGTTAAAGTCTGTCTTGGAATACATCAGAGCGCATTTATCCCAGGAACTTAACCTGAAACAGATTGCTGCCACAGTAGGATTCAGTCCCTACCATTTCGCACGAGCATTTAAGGTAACAACTGGACTGTCACCTTATCAATATGTCCTCCGGTGTCGGCTGGAACTTGCCCAACAACTGTTACAAAACCAAAGGCGATCGCTAGCGCAGGTAGCCGTAGAAGCAGGATTTGGCAACCAGAGTCACATGACATCTGTGTTTGGGCGAATGCTACACACAACTCCCAAGCGTTATCGGCAAGAAATGAGTAGTATTTTAGACTATGTATGAAACCGATATATGTGTAGTTTTCTGCAAGACGGTTTGAAATACTTATCCTGTTTGGGTTTAAAATTTGCTACATCTGAGTTTTTCAGCCATCATTTACAACGGAAAATCAAGCCTTTCGAGATCATCTTGCAGATTTATTAGTTATATCTTGGCTAAATGCCAAGTAGACAATTTGTTACCTATGTTTTTGCTACATTTATTACCTGAGACAGAATACAATAGATGAGTCTCTAGCGCGTTTCAATCTAGTAAGTCTCAACAATACTGCTTTGATTGAGAAGACTGTTTTATACAGTAATTCCCAAGCAAAACTGAATCAAAGGATAAATAAAGCGCCATCCCTTTAAGCACCCAGAGACGCTAAGAGATTAACAGATACTTCAAGGATAGGTTAGCGTTTTATTTCCTACTTCCACTTGAAAGTCCAAGATCAATGTAGAGTCAAGAATTTACCTTTAAATATTGAGGTATAAAATTATGCAAGAAATTGAAAGATTCTTTGGCAACTTGTTCAGTGGCATAATCAACCGCTTTAAGTATTCTGCGATGGACGCTGCCGATCGCAAAATGAGAGAAACTATCGACGAGCAGATCGAACAACGGCGACAAAAACCTAAACCCGAAGATCGAGAAGATCGCGAGTAGACCTTTAAAAAAGCAAAATTTTCATTACTAGTGCTGCCCGATTGTTGAGTAGGCAGCACAATTTTCTTGACCTCATTTGGTCAAGCAACTATAACTCTTCAGAATATGCTAACCTAGTATGGTTAACTAATCTCGCACATCTAAGAATTCGGGTGTTTCCCGATTGGGAAATACACTTGGATGGAGGTTTAACCCGAATCGGAGTTGAAAAATATATGCCAGTAGTTTCATTGGCTCAAATGATGGAGTCAGGGGTTCACTTTGGGCATCAGACCCGGCGTTGGAACCCAAAAATGTCTCCTTACATTTATACTTCCCGCAATGGCGTGCATATTATCGACTTGGTGCAAACTGCCCAGTTGATGGATAATGCTTACAACTACATGCGATCGCACGCGGAACAAGGGAAGAAATTTCTTTTTGTCGGCACTAAGCGCCAAGCAGCTGGAATTATTGCCCAAGAAGCTAGCCGTTGTGGTTCCCACTACATTAACCAACGCTGGTTAGGCGGAATGTTGACCAACTGGGCAACCATTAAAACACGTGTAGACCGCCTGAAAGATTTAGAACGCCGTGAAGAAACTGGCGCACTAGATTTATTACCGAAAAAAGAAGCATCAATGCTACGTCGGGAAATGACGAAGCTTCAGAAATACTTGGGTGGCATTAAAACAATGCGGAAAGTACCCGATATTGTGGTAATTGTAGACCAACGCCGGGAATATAACGCAGTTCAAGAATGCCAAAAGCTGAATATTCCCATTGTATCCATGTTGGATACAAACTGTGACCCCGATGTAGTAGATATCCCCATCCCAGCAAACGACGATGCTATCAGATCGATTAAGTTGATAGTCGGAAAATTGGCAGATGCCATTTATGAAGGTCGTCACGGTCAGCTGGATGTTGAAGATGATTACGAAGATTACGACGGTAGTGAGTATGACGATGACTACGAAGAAACCGAATATACTGATGCCGTAATTCCCGACGAGGAAACAGAAGAATAGTGCTGAGTGCTGAGTAAGATAGAAAGACTCAGAAAATTGAATAGTGCTGAGTCTTGATTTTTGAAGTTGTAAGTTGTGATTTGTCAATGAAGAATAAAATTGATAACTGAACACTCAAAACTCAGCACTCAGTACTAAATTAGGTGACTGATTACAACTCGAGGTCAAGTTAGGAATTGAGGCAAAATGGCGGAAATATCTGCAAAACTCGTCCAAGAGCTACGCCAAAAAACTGGTGCCGGCATGATGGACTGCAAAAAGGCGCTGATAGAGACTGAAGGCAACGTAGAAGAAGCCGCAGACTGGCTACGGAAAAAGGGCATCTCTAAGGCGGGGGCAAAAAGCGATCGCATTGCGGCAGAAGGTCTAGTAGACACTTACATTCAGCCCGGAGGTCGAGTAGGTGTACTCATAGAAGTCAACTGCCAAACCGACTTTGTTGCTCGTAACGAGGCTTTTAAAGCTTTAGTTAAGAATCTAGCAAAGCAAGCAGCGACAGCTGATAGTGTTGAGTCTTTGTTGGCTCAACCCTATATTGATAATGAAAGTGCGACTGTAGAAGAATTTATCAAGCAAACCATTGCCACCCTTGGTGAAAATATCCAAGTGCGTCGCTTTGTTAATTTTGCAATAGCAGAAGGCACGCAAGGTGTAGTAGACAGCTACATTCACACTGGTGGTCGAGTTGGTGTATTAGTAGAACTAGGTTCCAAAACTGAGTCAGCAGCTGCTAATTCAGAGTTCCAAACCTTGGCACGGAACACTGCAATGCAAGTTGCGGCTTGTCCTAATGTCGAGTATGTGAGTGTAGACCAAATCCCCGCCGAAGTTGCCCAAAAGGAAAAAGACATTGAAATGGGCAAGGATGATTTGGCGAACAAGCCTGAAAACATCAAAGAAAAAATTGTTCAGGGACGGATTGAAAAACGCCTGAAAGAATTGACTTTGCTCGATCAGCCTTACATCCGCGATCAGAGTATTTCCGTGGAAGACTTGATAAAGCAAGTGAAGGCACAATTAGGCGAAGAGATTCAAGTGACTCGCTTTGTCCGTTATATACTGGGCGAAGGCATTGAAAAGCAAGAAATTAGCTTTGCTGATGAAGTCGCTGCACAAATGGGCACTAAGTAATATTGGTCATTGGTCATTGGTCATTGGTCAGAAAACAAATGACAAAGGACAAAGGACAAATGACTCTTTACAAAACAGGTCAGGTTGTTTGCTTGACCTGTATTTTATTTACTAAAGACAGAAAATTTCGCATTTATCCCTGTTCTGTCACTCTCCGAAAACTTTTGCCATTTCTGAATTCTAGAGCTTTTGTATATGAAGCGATCGCCCTCCCGGAAAGTGACAAAAGAGGGATAAAACTTAGACACAAAAAGACTTTTCACCCAGTTCCTATTACCCCTTACCCCCAGAGGGGGTTCCACCATCCCCAGTTCCCAGTCCCTTGCTATAATTTAAAATCTAAAATTCTCTGGAAAGTTATCCTAAAATAAATTTGTACATTTGTACTATGTAATGGTTCAGATGGGCAAGAGCGAAAAAATATGGCAAGAGCAATCGAGCGAATTGAGCAGGATATTGCAGCACTCCAAGAAGCGATCCGGGCGATCGCAATCGAACTACAAAGCGCTTATGCTAGTTATCTAAACACCTTGGGGCTAGCTGTACGCAAACAGTTGATTCTTGCGAGTTACCACCTCTGTACCCAAGGATATCCCGAAAACTTTTTGCATTTGTCATTGAATCAACGCCAACAATTGCAACAAGCTATTCGTAAGTTGGGTCAACTCGCAGCTGAACAATTGCTCATTTATCTTAAAAGTGAAGATTCAGGGGAGGATGAGGGAGAAGATAAGGAGGATGAGGGAGATGAGGAGGATGAGGGCGTAACATCCTCTTCGTCTTCACTATTTCTAGACACCTCTAATTCTCACTATCTCACTGCCGACACCTCCGATCCTATAGAACTGGCAAAATGGCAACAGAAATTAGAAGAGGTCATGCAAGATATACTGAAAAAACTTTCGCATGATGCTAATCTTTTGTTACAAAAAGCTGGGGTATTACCGAAAAAATTACCAGAACCGATTTTAGCAGCGGCGGCGGCGGCAGCATCAGAAGCATCTGCTGAGGTAATGCCAGGGCCACCCAATTTATTAAACTTAGTAATTGAAATTGAAAATGAGCAACACTCAGAAGATTCTGGACTGACTCAAATCATGGCTATTAACCTGCGGCTAGGAGAAATTGAATTTGCTGATGTGACACTCTCCTCTGAACGCAGGCAAATCCGCAGTATTTTAGTTAAGCTAAATAAGCTGGGACGAGAGTATCAAAAGAGACATAGAGAAAAGGCGATCGCTGAAGCGGAAGCTGCATGGCGTGCTAGTTGGTTTGAATAAAGTTATGAGTTATCAATTATGAGTTATGAGTTATTTATTCCTAACTCCTAACTCCTCACTCCTCACTCCTAACTCCTAACTCTGCTGACCAATGATTAATGAAAAACCAGATTGGATACGATTGCACAAAGCCTTGGCAATAGAAGCTGAACGCGGCTTTACAGACTTGATGGGCAGAGAATACCGTTTCAGTGAATTTCTGAGCCTAACTTTGGGCAAATTCCCAACAGGCTTACCCCAAACTGAACGCCGCCGTTGGCAAGGATTAGCGGTGCAATTTGCTAGTTATCCACATCTAGCACTGGAAGAAAGGCAACATTTAGTAGCAGAGACTCGTAGGTATCTTTCCCAACTACAGCAAGAGGAGCAGCGGAAGGAGGAGCAGGGGGAGCAGGGGAGCAGAGGAGCAGAGGAGCAAGGGAGAATTTATAAATCCAAAACTCAAAATCCAAAATCTCCAATTGTTACTGAGGTGAGTCGGAGACTTGCACCAAAAATTGAGCAAAAACTCAGTGATTTACCAGAAATAGGTTTTAAAAAAGCTGATAATTTGGCACGGCTTGGTTTACATACCGTCCGTGACTTGCTTTTCTACTATCCTCGCGACCATATTGATTATGCACGTCAGGTGAATATCCGCGAGTTACAGGCGGGTGAAACAGTGACAATAATCGCTACAGTTAAGCGTTGCAACTGCTTTACTAGCCCTAAAAATCAGAAATTATCAATTTTAGAATTGGTAGTAAAAGATAACAGTGGTCAAATCAAAATTGGCCGTTTTTATGCAGGTACGCGCTTTAGCAGTCGCGCTTGGCAAGAAAGTTTAAAACGTCGTTATCCAGTAGGTAGCATTCTAGCAGCCTGTGGGTTGGTGAAAGAAAGTAAATATGGATTGACATTGGATAATCCAGAACTAGAGGTTTTGGCAAATCCAGGAGATACGATTGAGTCGCTAAATATTGGGCGGGTAGTGCCAATTTATGGACTAACTGAAGGTGTGGTGGCGAATACAGTGCGACAGGCGGTAATTGCTGCTTTACCCGCTGCGGCTAACCTAAAAGACCCTTTGCCAAGTGGTTTGCGGCAGAAGTATGGTTTGATGGAATTAAAAGATGCGATCGCTAATATCCATTTTCCCAGTGATAGCGCCGCCCTACAAGTTGCCCGTCGTCGCCTAGTTTTTGATGAATTTTTCTACCTCCAACTTGGGTTACTGCAACGTCAACAGCAAGCAAGAGCAATTCAAACCAGCGCCATCCTTGTGCCACGCGGTCAACTTGTAGAGAAATTTCACGAAATACTGCCTTTTCAACTCACTGGCGCCCAGCAACGAGTTCTCAACGATATTCTCAACGATTTACAAAAACCCGTGCCAATGAATCGTTTGGTGCAAGGTGATGTCGGTTCTGGTAAAACAGTCGTCGCCGTGCTGGCTATCCTTGCAGCAATTCAATCTGGCTACCAAGCGGCGCTGATGGCTCCCACAGAAGTTTTGGCAGAACAACATTATCGCAAGTTAGTTAGCTGGTTTAATCTACTGCATTTACCAGTGGAATTACTGACAGGTTCAACTAAAGCTGCGAAACGAAGACAAATACATTCTCAGCTAGGAACTGGTGAATTACCTCTGTTAGTGGGAACCCATGCCTTGATTCAAGACCCCGTAAACTTCCAACAACTAGGGTTAGTGGTGATCGATGAACAGCATCGCTTTGGGGTAGAACAACGGGCACGTTTGCAGCAAAAAGGCAATCAACCTCATGTGTTAACTATGACAGCAACCCCGATTCCCCGAACGTTGGCACTGACGATACACGGGGATTTAGATGTGAGCCAAATTGATGAGCTACCACCGGGACGGCAAAAGATTCAGACAACAGTATTGTCAGGTCAGCAACGCAACCATGCTTACGACCTGATCCGCCGAGAAATTGTCCAAGGTAGACAAGTTTATGTGGTTTTGCCATTAGTGGAAGAATCAGAAAAACTGGATTTGCGATCGGCTGTTGAGGAGCATCAAAAGTTACAAGAAAGTGTTTTTCCTGATTTTCAAGTTGGGTTGCTGCACGGTCGCATGAGTTCAGCCGAAAAGGATGAAGCAATAACTAAATTCCGTGATAACCAAACGCAAATTTTGGTTTCTACTACTGTTGTTGAGGTTGGTGTAGACGTACCTAATGCTACAGTGATGCTCATTGAAAATGCAGAGCGATTTGGCTTATCACAACTGCACCAACTGCGGGGGCGTGTTGGTCGGGGTGCGGCTCAGTCTTACTGTCTGTTGATGAGCAGTTCTAGAAGTCCTGATGCTCAACAACGGTTGAAAGTATTGGAACAATCTCAGGATGGCTTTTTCATCTCCGAGATGGATATGCGTTTTCGTGGCCCAGGGCAAGTACTGGGAACTCGCCAATCTGGAGTGCCAGATTTTACTTTAGCAAGTTTGGTTGACGATGAGGAAGTTTTACTTTTAGCGCGACAAGCAGCGGAAAAAATAATAGAAATGGATGTTACTTTAGAGCGTTGGTATTTAATGAAAGAAGAGTTGAAGTATCGGTATGAGCGCTTAATGGGTGGGGCGATTTTGACATAACATATTTGAGTTAGAAACCTACATCAAGCAATGAATCTTCAATTTGATTGCTGGGGCAGGGCGGGGCACTCAAGTTGACCCCAAACACTGACACAATCCTTGCTGAATCTGCACGGGCAGCAGCCGAAGTTGCCAAGGAAAGGACATTGAAACAGTTAGGTAATGCGATCGGTGCTGCTCTCAATTAAATTTCTTAGAGGATATGGCGATCGCGGTTTGGGGTGCGATCGCTTTCACTTTTACAAGAGATTATATAGAGTACAGCACTGAATTTTTAGACAAGACAACTAAGTTAGTTTTTATCGTGTGTCGCAGATTTTACAACTGATTAAAAGTTGTTAACTTTTACTAGTTATGTTAGTGTGTCTGGAAATGCAGTCCCATTAGGGCAAATTGATCCAGTTGCATTACTACAGTACGGGGGTATTTCAGTAGCTATTATTCTGTCTACTGGTTGTTTGATAGCAATACTGAACAAAGGTAATGCAGACCTGATTAAAGTCTTACTCCCTTTGGTTATGAAACAACAGAATAAAAGAGGGAAAGACAAATAGTGCAAGCCATTCAAGCAGATAGGGATTGTTAGGCTCTACGTTTATCCACACAGTTTTAATCCCAATGGTTACATTGAGATTGTTGACGAAAACAAAGACCTAATCCTTTATGGGAATGCAGGCGATGATATTCAAAAATCAAAGTGAAAAGGCGATTATACAGGGGTGTAGGGGTGCGATTTGGTAGAAGTAGGGAATTGCCAATGGTATCCGTATCCCGGCTCAAACTAGAGTAATAGCTCTTACCGCTACTTTTGTCAACGAAATCAAAAGTTTGTGGTTGATTGACTTTTTTGGTTGATTACTTTGTCCTGGTGTCACAGACTCGATTGCAAGATTGATGGTAGTTTATTTTTGCACAAACTCCTTTATCCCAATCGCAACACAAGCTATGACACTCAATTTGTATTTACTGCGACATGGAGAAACTACTTTTAGTCAAAGTGGTAATTTTTGCGGTGAAACTGATGCGGAGTTGACCTCTGAAGGGATACAGATGGCAGAGAGTTTTGCCGATGTTTATCAAAACTTGTTGTGGGAGGCTGTTTATGTTAGCCCGATGAAGCGCACAATTGCAACTGCCAAGCCATTTTGTGATGCTATCGGTATGGATATGCAGTTGCGTGACGGACTTAGAGAAGGTAGTTACGGCCAATGGGAAACTAAGAGTAAATCGTTTATCGAAGAGAATTACGCCCAAAACTATGTCAAATGGTTGACAGAACCCGCTTGGAATGCACCACTAGGTGGAGAAACTGCGGTAGATATTGCTAACCGTTCTATGCCTGTAATTGCTGAAATTCAAGAAAAACATCCCCAAGGTAATGTTTTAGTCGTTTCCCATAAAGCCACGATTCGGATTATGCTTTGCAGTTTACTGGGAATTGATTTGGGACGCTATCGCTATCGGGTGAATATTTTGGTCGCGTCAGTAAGTATGGTTAAATTTGACGTTAATGGCCCCTTGTTAGAAATATTAGGCGATCGCCATCATATACCCGATCGTATTCGCTCTCGTCCGGGAACATAACAGTCCCTTAAACAAAAACCGAAGACCAAGACAAAAAGATTTGATTCGCCGGACGAATGGCAAGAAATCTAAGGGCAAGAAACGATATGACCAACAAAGTTTTAACAGATTGATTACACGGTGCTACTTCCCAAAGATGTTTAAATCACCATGCTTGCTCCATTTGAGCATAGGCTTCATAAACACCCTTCACGTTGTACCAGTTGAGGAAAATTCGAGCAATTTCTAAAGCTAATTGAGGTTTACCTAAATTAATTAGCCATTGCAATAACGGAGCCATTGTCCGTTCATTTAACGCACCATTAAGTGACAAAATCCCCCAAAGTAACCGATGCAGCCAAGTCATTTGAATCATCATTCGCACTTCCCATGTAGGATGCTTCTGATAAAATAAAACTCCCATCCGTCCGCGTTGAATTTCTTGGTCAATTAATCGGGGAATTTGTTCTAAGTTAAATGCTGGATGCCAGTGATATCCTACGGCTTCTGGACATTTAATTAGTGTCAAACCTAGTTTTTTTAGCCGCACACCTAATTCTAAATCTTCCCAGCCATAGAGTTGAAAACTGGTGTCAAAAAGTCCTGCTTTCTCTAACCAATGTTTGGGTATTGCTACATTTCCCGTAGCAAAAAAAGCTGCTGAAAAATCTGTGACTTTGTAGGGTTCAGCCGTTGGATTGTTGAAATTACAAGTATTAATAACTGCACCATAAGTGAAAAAGCGATCGCTCCCCAATTTCTCTTTTCCCTGTACTAGTGCGTTACCATGAGCTTGCAAGAAATTTTTCAGCACTACTAAATCACTATCAATAAAGATAATTGTATCTCCGAGCGCCTTCTCTACCCCTAAATTCCGAGCCGCAGCTGGCCCAGCATGGTCTTGCTGAAACGAACGCACATGGGGAAACTCTTCTTTGTGTGCTGCTAACCACTCCAATGTGCCATCAGTAGAACCATCATCTATCAAGACAATTTCGTAATCAGTAACCGAACTTGCCTGACTCAACTCCTGCACCTCCAAGGCGCGGAGGCACTTTTCTAAAATTGGTTGGCGATTATAAGTCGGTATCACAACGCTGAAAAACACAGTCTCACCCACAACACTATTGATTTATCCTTCTCCAGGATAGGACAGATGGGGCGCTGACACTGTTCCTTAGTTGATTTGAGCTAAGGAAATAGTAAGAGGTGATAATTTTTAGTTAATTAAGTTATAACCTAAGCTTAATCATTGTCAACTAGAGTAAATAATATAATAATTATCTTTTTATTATTAATAACTTATTAATTATTTCAAATACTGCAAATTTTCAGAAATTAGAGTTTATTTCTACTAAATTTTTCTATCACACCAGAGGAAAATTTGATGTCTAAATTAAGTCGGAGAGAACTTTTAAGATTTTTTGCTGGCAGTGCTGGTGCTGCTATTTTGGGAAATAAACTTCTAAATAATTTTGCTAGAGTTGCAGAAGCAAAAACCGCTAGTATAAGCTTTACACCTGTACGCTTACCACATCCCCTACCAATTTATCAACAACAGAAAAATTTCTTGCCAACAGGAATTAGTCAAGGAGAAGTAGTTAAAGCATCTGCGGATATTAAGTTAAGTAGCTACAACGTTATTGATGATGTGGTAGTGCCGCCAGAGTACGAACGTTATGTAATTGTCAGTTGGGGCGATCGCATCTTTCCTAACAAAGATGATTATTTTGGTTACAACAACGATTTCACTGGGTTTATTCCCCTTAATAAAACTAATGATGTCGGGTATTTATGGGTGAATCATGAATACGTTAGTTTTCCATTTTCTAGTTTAGTCGTAGAAGATTCATCCGATCTGAAAAAACTACCAGACGCATTTGAAAACGTCATTGGTTGGGCTTTACCCTCCAGCAGAAATATTGAAGTTGAAGGGGAATTTTTATATAATCAAGGCGGTTCAATCATTCGCATTTCTCGCCAGAATAAGAATAAACGTTTTGCTGTAGTCAAAGATGCCAAAAATCGCCGTATTCATGGTCTGTCTGGGTTGGGAATCAATAGCCAACGCAATGATGACTACAAAAATATCACCACTTGGGGAAGTCGCAACCACCAAAAAGGTGACAAAAATTATCTAATCGGAACTGGCCCAGCTGCAAACCAAGTTTTTAATCTCTCCTCTGATGAATTGGGTAACAAAATTATTGGTACTGCTTTCAACTGTTCTGGTGGTAAAACTCCTTGGGGTACGATTTTATCTGCGGAAGAGAACTTCCAAAATAGCGTTACAGAAGGAGTCAAAGCTAATGGTACTCAGACAGATTATACAGACAAAACGATCGGCAAGACTTTTGGTTTAGTTGGCGAAAAATACGGCTGGATTGTCGAAATTGACCCCAAAAATCCGAAATTTCGCCCCCGCAAACACACTTCGTTGGGTCGTTTTCGCCATGAAAATGTTGCCCTGCGTGTTGAAAAAGGCAAGAAATTGGTTGCTTACTTGGGTGATGACAGACGGGGGGGACACACTTGGAAATTTGTCAGTGCAAGCACTATTTCTTCCCCCACCAGTAAAACTAACAGTAGTTTGTGGGAAAAGGGGACTTTGTATGTTGCCCGTTATAATCCAGACGGTACAGGTAAATGGATACCGTTACTTTTAACTACTGCTACCAATCCAATTACGCCAGCAGTTCTATCTTCTGTAGAATTTGCGGCGTTGCAGAAAGTACAAAAAGAAGGTCTTTTACCACTACCGAGACGCAATGGAATTGCAGGTGAAAGCAAAGATGGTGGTACATTTAAATGCGATCGCATTAACGAAGCAAAAGCACTACCTGATTATCAAAATAAGAAACTATCTGACTTCTACTCTAGCCAAGGTGCTGTTCTGAGTGACGCCTTTTTAGCTGCAAACTTAGTCGGGGGAACTCCTACAGCACGTCCAGAAGATATAGAAGTGCATCCAACCACCAAAGAAGTATTCATTGCCTATACTGATGGTGCGCCAGGAAGCGATGGTTATCCTGATTCGCGGATTTTTCAAGTTGCCAAGTTAAGTACAGATGCCAATGCAACGCAGCAATCAGGAGGACTGTACAAGATTATTGAAGATAGTGCTGATGCTACAGGTTTAACCTTCCGGTGGCAGAGATTTGCCCAAGGCGGCGAAGCTGGAACTGTTAATGGTGCTGGTTTTGCCAACGTCGATAATCTAGTTTTTGACAATCAGGGAAATCTTTGGGGTGTTACGGATATGTCTACCGGCACTCACAACGGTTTTGATGTCGGTGCTGAAGGTAAGCAAACCAAAATCGATCATACAGTTAGTGGTAATGTTTCCGATTTTACTGGAGTTTTCGGTAATAACTGGCTATTTTTTATCCCTACCAGTGGTACTAATGCCGGACACGTAATACCATTTGCTCATGGGCCAGTGCGCTGCGAAATGACGGGGCCAAGTTTTGTCGGAAATACACTGATTATTTCAGTACAACATCCTGGTGAAGATTGTCCAATTAACGATGGCACAATGCTGAGTCGCAGTATTGAATTACTAGATTTAAATGGTACTACATTCAATCAAACTCGGAGTTTACCTCGTGGCAGTAGTTGGCCGAGTAATATCTCAAAAACTGATGGTGGTAGGGAGCAAGCTACAGGTGTTCCCCGACCATCTGTAATTGGTATCCGCCCGAAAAATTCTCGCAGTAAGTTTATTTAACAAGACATAATTCAGAATTAAATTTTGAAGGAAAAACCTACGCATTGCTTCTCTACAAAAAGCAACGTGACTTAATCTTGTGAAATTTCATAGACAAGAAAGCTTTTAGTTAATTATAGAATAAATCTCCATTAATCAAGATATAACCTGGGGTTAATTTTTGGTCATTAGATTATATGAAAAAGTGAAAAACTTTGTCTGGTTATGTACCCTAAATAGCAAACAACCTTTTGTTTAATAACAGGTTACTTACTATTCAAAATCTGTGGCATTTCACGTAAATAATTGATGGCTTTTTCTATCAGTAATCAAGATTTGCCTTTATGAAATTTTTGGTGTCACAACAGAGGAGAGTTTGATGTCTAAATTAAATCGTAGACAAATTTTAGTATTTTTTGCTGGCAGTGCTGGTGCTGCTGTCTTGGGAGACACAATTCTAGATGGTGTTTCTAGTATTGCCGGAGCAAGTAACAGGCGACTGAGCTTTACACCAGTGCGCTTACCCCATTCTTTACCCATTTATAAACAGCAGAAAAGTTTCTTGCCAACGGGAATCGGTCAGGGACAGGTAATCAATGCATCTGCAAATACGAAGTTAAATAGCTACAACGTCGTTGATGATCTGATAGTGCCACCAGAATATGAACGTTATGTAATTATCAGCTGGGGCGATCGCGTCTTTCCTAACAAAGACGAATATTTCGGTTACAACAACGATTATACGGGTTTTATTCCTCTGGGTAGAACCAACGATATCGGTTATTTGTGGGTCAATCATGAATATGTGAGTTTTCCATTTTCCGATCTAGCACCAGAAGCTCCTGCTGATGTTAAAGGATTGCCTACCACTTTTGAATCAGTGATTGGCTGGGCTTTACCTACCACCAGAGGTATTGAATTTGACGGCGAAGTTCTATATAATTTAGGCGGATCAATCGTCCGCATCTCCCGACGTAATTCTAGTAACCGTTATGCTGTGGTTAAAGGTGATGCAAGAAATCGTCGCCTTCATGGTCTTTCTGGGTTGGGAATTAATAGCCAAAGAAGTGATGAATATAAAAATGTCACTTCTTGGGGAAGTCGTAGCTACCAAAAAGGCGATCAAAACTATCTCATCGCCACTGGCCCAGCCGCAACCCAAGTATTTAACCTCTCCTCCGATGGATTGGGTAACAAAATTATTGGCACTAGCTATAACTGTTCTGGCGGTACAACTCCTTGGGGAACTATCTTAAGTGGTGAAGAGAACTTTCAAGGAAGTGTAGGAGGTTTTGTTGGTGTTACAGAACCAGTCAACCCTAATGGTACTCAAACAGGTTACATCGATGGTACTACTGGTAAGACCTTCGGTTTAGTTGGTGAAAAATATGGTTGGATTACAGAAATTGACCCCATTAATCCAAATTTCCGCCCTCGCAAGCACACTTCATTGGGTCGTTTTCGCCATGAAAACATTGCCATCCGTGCCGAAGCTAAAAAACCATTAATCGCCTACATGGGTGATGACAGACGTGGGGGACACACCTGGAAATTTGTCAGTGCAGGTGTGATTTCTTCACCAACCAGTAAAACCAACAGCAGTTTATGGGAAAGTGGTACATTGTATGTCGCCCGTTACAATCCAAATGGTACGGGTCAATGGATACCCTTAAATTTAAACAGTCCCACCAATCCCATTTCGCCATCGGTAATTTCTTCTGTAGAGTTTGCTGCTTTGGGTTCGGCTCAAAGAAATGGTCTTTTACCCCTACCAAAACGCAATGGTATTGCAGGTGAAACTACAGATGGTGGTTCCCTCGCAGTCGATCGCACCAACGAAGCAGAGAGACTACCTGCTTATCAAGGTAAGAAGCTATCTGACTTCTACACTTCCCAAGGTGCAATTCTCAGTGATGCTTTTTTAGCAGCGAATTTGGCTGGCGGAACTCCGACAGCACGTCCAGAAGATATAGAAGTGCATCCGACCACTAAAGAAGTGTTCATTGCCTATACTGACGGTGCGCCAGGAAGCGACGGTTATCCAGATTCGCGCATTTTCCAGGTTGCTAAGTTAAGTACAAAGGTCAACGCAACGCAGCAATCCGGGGGATTGTACAAGATTATTGAAGATAGCGCCGATGGTACTGGTCTAACCTTCCGTTGGCAAAGATTTGCTCAAGGTGGCGAAGCTGGCTCGATTTCTGGTGCTGGTTTTGCCAACGTCGATAACCTAGTGTTCGACAATAAGGCAAATATTTGGGGGGTAACGGATATGTCTACTACCACTCACAATGGTTTTAATGTTGGTGCTGCTGGTACTGTAACTATCATCGACCACACAGCCAGTGGTAATGTTTCCAATTTCACAGGAGTTTTTGGTAATAACTGGCTATTCTACATTCCTACTACTGGTACTCACGCGGGAGAGGTAATACCTTTTGCTCAAGGCCCAGTGCGTTGTGAGATGACAGGGCCAACTTTTGTAGGAGATACGTTGATTATTTCCGTGCAGCATCCCGGCGAAGATAGCCCAATCAATGATGGTACGATTTTGAGTCGTGAGATTGAATTACTGGATTTGAATGGTGTTACATTCAATCAGGCTCGGACTGTCCCTCGTGGTAGTAGTTGGCCAAGTAACATCCCAACTGCTGACGGTGGAAAGGGTCAACCTAGAAGTCTTCCCAAACCATCTGTAATTGGTATCAAACGTAAGAATCCTACTGGTAGTTTTACTTAATACCAATTCAATTAATGATTGCAGCACATCCTTGGGTAAAGACGCGATGAATCGCGTCTCTACAAATGGTCTATTTGTTGCATTCTTTTTTTTTCAAATTGGTATAACTATGTGTGTAGAGACGTTAGATAATAACGTCTCTACATTAATTTTCAAAGTAGGACTAGTAATTTGTCACTCCAGATAGTTTTTTCTTGGGTTTCATTCTCAACGCCATAGCACTAGCGATCGCTATACCACCAAGAGTCATCGGTTCTGGTACGGGTGTACTCTTAGAATAAGTTACTGTACCCACCTCTGTTGTAGATAATAAGTCGGCACTCAGAATGCTATAAAATTTTGTTCCTCCTGTATTTGGATTACCTGGATTATTGCCAATGAAAAACCGATCTTCAACCAAATAGCTCAGTCCTGATAGGTCGCCATTTGTAAAGCTGACTACAGGAGATGATGGGCGATCAAAATCACTTGCCTGTGTATACTGAGTATCTACGTAGTCAAACAAAATAGATAATCCATTGCTAACGCCTAGAGTTTCCTCGCCTAACCCGCTTAAGGTCGAGTCATCATATCGAAAAGAGCCGAAATACTGACCGGGGCGATCGCCAGATGTCGCATTTACGGTGAAATCATAATTAACTAAGGCAGCTTGCGTCGGTTTAATAACAGCAGCAACCGCGATCGCAACAGCAAAAGCAGCAATGCTAATATCTTTAGCTAATTTCATCAGAAAATGCTCCGAAGCTAAAAAATGAATAATTCTGTAATTTCACTTAAATAAACTTTTAACCAATGTATATAGGTTAAGAAATAACCAACAAAAGATGATCTTTGTTAAATCTTTAAGGTTGTCAGGTATATATAAAATTTGTGTAAACTTATTTCAATATTTACAGTAGGTTATGTTTTGAGTTTGGGCGTAGGTGTAACCTGTTGCAGACATCGCTACATCACTAAAATGGCTAAAGACTAATCCAACTAACAAATCTTGTTGGGCAATATTTGTCCCCACATCAGTCAGCTTTTTAGCAATTAACGGTTGCTGTCCTCGACCGCGAATTAACAGAGTCTCAGTCGGAATGGTTTCCTGTTTGACTGTGCCTTGGGAGTCAGGGTAAATAAGCGCGTAAGCGTAGCCCGCCGCAGGCATCGCACTAGCAGATACTAAGTTATTCTTTTTACCTACTGCCACTGTTTTAGTAACGAAAACAGTACCAGCCGGGAGTGCCATCGTGCCATTTACTGTCAGTTTTTCCTAATTTAAGGCTATTATGACTGTCCGATCGCTTATTTCGATCTGACTTTTCAAATTACTGACGACAGAATTAGTGTTTCAGGCTTTCTCAAAATAGCGATCGCAACTTACTAGTTCATTAGAACTATAAACTACAAATAAAAAGGGAGGTGAAAAATTGCCTACAAAAGTTTAAACCTTTGTTTTTCGGCAGAATTATTGCTGGCAGAAATTGATAAATTACGTAAAGAAGTTGTTGAAAAATGCAAAGACACTTTGCTAGATAAGCTAAATTACCCCAATTCTATTGCATACTCTAAATATAGCAGTTTTGTCACCGAAGCATTTTATAATGACGACGCTCGAATAGGATGGAAATATTTTTATGATGAACATAAAGCTATACTTTACCCTATAGCAAAGCAACAAGGACAAAACAAACAAGTTGAAGAGTATTGGGAAGATTTAATCAAATCTGCTATCGCACTAAATGAAGAAAATGCGTTGCTCATACAAAACTAAAGTATAGCAGATACTAAGTAAGAAATTAGTTGGATGTTTCAATTTTGGACAAAGAAAATGTTTTCGATAATTTCTTTGTCCAAATTCTAGTAGTATTGATTAATGACAAAATGATTCAGAATCAAATGCCAAAAAAAGAAGTTTTAACATCTAAATTTAGGACTGCCATAGTTGCTAAAATCAGGCATGGAGATTTGCTTGTTCCTGCAACCACGGATCTACAGTTTGTCCATCTTTGCGGCGTAATTCAATTTCCACAACCATCACTTCTTTGGAACCAGGAGGTGCAGGTTTTTTATGGAAAATGATGTCATAATCTTCTGGATTATGTTTACGTTCTTTCAACCATTCCTGTACCTTGGTTGTGGCAAAAAATGATTGCCCTTGCTCAAACATTCGGGTAATCTGCAATTGCAGCGTGTAAGGATTTAAGCGACCCATTTTCTACCGCCTTTGTTAAGTTAATTTGAGAACAAGTAATCTACTTACTCTAGATAATCTAATATTAATGCGAAGTAACCACACCTGACACTTCCCATACAGGTAGAAGTTCTAGTTTAAACGCCTTGTTATCTGTAAAAACAAAGTCTGAACCTTGTCCGCTGGATGGTCTAAGAAAGCGTCGATGCTTTCGCATTTTGTCTTCTACTGGTTGATAAATTATTATTTTTACTGCTTGACTTTCACCATCTTTAGCAGTAATTACAACGTAGTAATATTATAGTAGTACTTACCAAAAATTGTCACAAAGTTGACTGCACTGTCTGACTAAAGTTGTACGTACACTAAGGACGAGGAAACCGATTAGTTAAGGATTTCTCAGAGTTTTACACTGCTTCTACAACATTTAACCACTTAATTCTGTTATAGATTGGAGAGAGGCACGCCGCTTCAAAAACTGACCAACAGACTCAGATGGTTGTTATGCAGAGCAAAAATCAAGCTGTTTTCGCTTTAATTGTAAAAAGCACGATTGTATTTTTACCCTTATTGTTATCCGTTGGAATTGCCACTGGACAATCTGCACCATCACCCAATCCAGCACTAACTCCGACTCCGATGTTATCGAATTCAGAACGAGAAGAGTTAGCACGACTCCGAGCAGAAAAACGAATTCTACAGCGAGTCCAATCTGATTTTAAGAGCACTTTTAGTCGCACAACTATTTTACTCGATGTTTGGCTAGTTATATTAAGTCTCTTTCCAGTCGCTGTCATTGCTTTGTTATGGCTGTTGCGACGGGTGATAATCCGAGAAATTGTTGATAGGGCAATGCAACAAGTCCAGGGAATGGAAAAATTACAAATTCAGCTAACCACCGTTAAACAAGAAGCTGAAAATGTTATTCAAGATGCGAAAAAAATAAATTATGAGTTAGAACAGGAAACGACTGCTTTACAACAAAAAATTAAAAATGAACAAGAAAATGTATCTATTCTGATATCCGATCTAGCTTTAGCTAAAGCACAGGTATTAAGTAGATTAGAAGCGGAACTAAAAAAATCTCAAGAAAATATAGAAAATTTAGAGTCAAAATTTGCTTCGGGGTTATCTAAGTTAGAGTTTGATGCTCAACAACAAAAAGATATAGCACTGGAGAATTTAGGAAAATTAGCATCTGTAATGGCAGAAGAACTGTCTAAGTTAAAGTTAGGTGTGCAACAACAGCAAAAGCTAGCCGTTGCTGATTTAGAAATATCAAAATCTGAGTTCACATCTCAACTTTCTGGATGGCAGTCTGATGCCCAACAACAAAAAGATATAACTTTTGAAATTTTAACAAAATTGCAGTCAGAGTTTGTAGAAAAGTTATCTGAATTACAGATTGATGCTCAAAAGCAAAAAGAGAGTGCAGTTGATAATCTAGGTATATTCAATCGAGAATTTAAATCTCAATTATCTGAATTGCAGGTAGATGCTCAAGAGCAAAAAAATAAAATTATTGAGAGTTTAAAAGTATTGCAGTCAGAATTTAAATTTCAATTATCGGAATTACAAGTCGATGCTCAAAAATCCAAAGAGCTAATCATTGAGAATTTAGAAAAATCGGGTTCTGAGTTTAGTTCACAATTCTCAGAATTACAATGGAATGCTCAACAACAAAAGATTCTGATTTTAGAGAAGTTAGAAAGATTAGAAACTGAGTTTGTCTCTCAACTCTCTGAGTTACAATTGGATGCCCAAGAAAGGAAGGATCTGATTCTTCAAGAACTAACTGAAATTACGCCGGAATCGATTCTAGATGTGGTAAATTCTGAATTTGAACAAGAAATACAGGAACAGCCACAACAACCAGAATTCACTGCTGATGAATATGTAAAACAGGGAGACGATCTGTTTTCTCAAAGGCGTTATGAAGATGCGATCGCAGCTTACAACCAAGCAGTGAAAACCCAACCTGATGAACCTGTGAATTGGTTAAAACGGGGTCTAACTCTGGGAAGGTTGAAACGCTACCAAGATGCGATCGCATCTTATGATAAAGCGATTGCGATTCAGCCAGATTATCATCAAGCTTGGTGCGATCGCGGCGTTGCTTTTGGAAACTTACAACAACATCAGCAAGCCTTTGCCTCATTTGACAAAGCCATACAAATCAAACCTGACGATGCCGTTGCCTGGTTAAATCGCGGTCTTTCCCTAGTAGCATTAGAACAATACGAAGAGGCAATAGGCTCCTTTGATAATGCCCTAGAATTCCAACCCAATTCTCCCAAAATCTGGGATAAACGCGGTTACACTTTGGTAAGATTGGGACGCGATGATGAAGCGATCGCTAGTTTTAACAAAGCCTTAGAAATTAAGCCAGATTACGCCAGTGCCTATTACAACAAAGCAGCCTGTTACGCACTGCAAAGACAAATTGACCGATCTCTGTTAACTCTACAACAAGCGATTGAACTTAATCCCAGGTATAAAGAAGACGCAGCAACCGACCTCGATTTTGATGATATTGCCGACGATGAACGCTTTAAGCTGTTAGTTGCAGAATAAAAATCTAAAAGGCATTTGTCATTTGTCATTGGTCATTGGTCATTGGTCATTTGTCATTTGTCATTGGTCATTGGTCATTTGTCATTTGTCATTGGCCATTCTCCCCCTGCTCCCTGCTCCCTGCTCCCCACTCCCTACTCCCCACTCCCTTTCTCCCCAGACATGGCTTTGAGTTTAGATGTAAAAGAATCATAGCGATCGCTTTTTTTGGGAGTAAATTGCCCGATTGGGGCATGAATAGCAGCAGGTGGAAGCAGTTTTGGCTCTCGTCGATGATGATTTGGTGATGGGGAAGGCGCTGGACTCTCTTGTGAAGTTTGCCTTTGGCTGATAGCAGATGATCGTTCAAGAGTTGCCAAAGAGGCAAATTTCCCAGAAAGCGGAGACTTCAAGACGGTTTTATTGTCTCTATCTTCCTGCTTTCCCTCTTCTTCACTCAAAGATGTCTTTGGTTCATAACTTTTCAGTTGGAAAGTCGCAGTATTGCTGTGTTGATAGCCGTTGTTAATCTTAGCTGGTGGTAATTGAGGACTCGTTACTGGCTCTATAGTAGAGTTTTTCTTGGCTGGCGGTAGGGCTGGTGCAGCCAATGAGGTTAAGCTTTGGGGAAATTTGCTACAAATCATCCGTTCAAATTCCATGTTGAAATGATATGCAGCCTGATCCCGGCGCTGCCAAAATACTAAAATTTGCTCCACGGAAACCGCTTTATAACGACCTTGATATAGTGCCTCAATCACTGCCAGGTGTAGCCAATTAAGGGGGTATTGCGTTTGCCAACGCTCAACTAGCTCATTGGCACTATACCCATTGAGATCGAAACTATAGTTAATTAATAAGGCGATCGCCAAGTTGGCAGAGGTGTCTGGAAGTGTTGTTAACATGGGGCTATTAGCTTTAGGCAATAGTTCTAAAATTTGTCACCCATCGCATATTAGCCTAGCGTGCTTTTAACTACATGGTTTTTTTTTCCAATAGTTGCCAAGCCGATAGGCAAGTGTTCCCTATTCTACTTATCAACTTTTAGAATGCAACCCCACATAGACTGATTTAATCACAGATGTTTGCCCAATGGCGACTAATGCCTGATAAACCATTGCTGCAACTTCGGCGCGTGTTGCTAAACGTAAAGGCACAAGCATTTTCGGATCTGGATAGTTGACAACTATTCCCCATTGTGTTGCAGTGGCAACAGCTGTCCTAGCGTAGTCGGGAATGGTATGACGATCGCTATATACTTCTAAAACATCGCAATCAACAGCTGGTAGTCCCAGTCCGTTTACTAAGGAGACAATCACCTGTAGTCGCTGCACGCTTTGATCGGGGCGGAAAGTGCGATCGCTAAATCCGCCAACAAAGCCACCACTAGCCGCGATTTGGATAGCACTATAAGCCCAAAAATCTTTGGGTACATCCGTAAAATCAGGAGCTGGGATTTTGGGAAATGGGTTAAAAGCGATCGCCACCAAAGCTGCATACTGGGCGCGAGTCATTGGTTTATCTGGCTGGTAGCTACCATCGGCAAAAGCATGAGTTAAATCCATGCTCACTAATGCCTGAATAAATGGTTCTGCCCAATGTCCGTTTAGTTCGACAGAGGCGGGGAGGGGGGGAGGAGGAGATGAGGGAGCAGGGGGAGATGAGGGAGCAGGGGGAGATGAGGGAGCA
>NZ_JAVRBM010000059.1:0-57692 GCF_034531255.1 Nostoc sp. ChiQUE01b
GTCAAAACCGATCTTAAAACTAATGCTTGCAGCCATGTAATTCTGTTTTCTAGCGCAACACCACCGCCACCGCCCGTTTCTCGGTGAGGTGCAGAAATTCCAACACGCTGTCAACATTTGGCTCAATACCAGTCATCGCCACAAAAAATTTCCGCAAATCTTTCTGGTATTCGCGCCGGGTGCTGGGTGCGCGAATATTGGCGAGCATCAAAGCAATGACATCCTGTTCGTCCTCCCTTGCAGCAAAATACCGTCATGGTTTGATTTTTAATTCCCCTTTTTACTAAACTTTTGGCATATTACTTACTGAAGAACCTGAAACTCCAGTAATAAATATGAGATAATTTCTCAATAAACTTGAGAATAAACTTATATTAATTAAAATGACAAAAATTTATACAAGTTCCGAGTGGGATGAGATGTGGGAAGAGGGCTTACAAACTGGAGAGATTACCTACCATTGTGATGATGTTGAAAGCGTTTCGATCTGGCATCATCCACTTAAAAAAGGTTTATTTAATGAGACTTCACTGTGTCTGGGACTCCGAACAGAAATCTTTAATTTTGAAAATCCAGAGATTCACGCTTATGATTCGCTCAATAGCGGTTACCGCACTGTGTCTATGGTTTTTCGGAGTTTAGGGGTATGGAGAGAGCAAATCTTTGGTGTGAATGAAGATGCTTGCGAACAACCTGGAGAAAGCTATTTATTTTCCTTTGAAACAGGAACACGAGAAATTGAAAAATTTATGGCAGGACGAGATATCAATGTTAGAATCCGTCTGGAACCGCAGCTGTTGAGATTATTGAGTAAGGGTCAGGAAGTATATTTACCCTCCCTACTCAAACCATTCTTGGAAACTGATACACCGCCTTCATTTTATCAATCACTAGGCAAAATGACCCCGGAAATGCAAGTAGCATTGCAGCAACTGCTTCAGTGTCCGTTTCAGGGAATCATGCGACGTACTTATTTAGAAGCTAAAACACTGGAATTAATCACCTTACAATTTGCTCAACTGTTTCATAATGGTACACCATCCTACCAGATGATTAATTTGAAGAGCAGTGATGTTGAGCGCATCTATCTAGCGAGAGATATTATTACCCAAAATATTACCAATCCACCCTCATTGATTGAGTTAGCACGACAAGTGGAGTTAAACGATCGCAAACTCAAGCAGGGATTTCGTCAACTCTTTGGTACGACAGTGTTTGGATATCTGCATGATTACCGTTTAGAGAAAGCTTGTCAACTCCTCATGGAAGGAAAGATGAATGTCGCTCAGGTGTCCTACGCTGTGGGATTTGCCAATAGAGGTTACTTTGCTGCTGCATTCCGCAAGAAATTTGGAATCAATCCTAGCGATTATCAAGCACAGTGGCGAAAAAAGTCCGCCTAGCGATCGCAAATGACCCTGTAGAGATCACCTGAAATCAGAAAATGCTCTATTGTACCTAAAAGTTATTGAAATTTACTTGCAACTGTTGTGGGGACTTCGTGATTTTGGTGTCTAGAGCTATGGGTCAAAAATCTCACATTCTTTTCGCTATAGGTGTGATCTCAATTCTGAGAATTCAACCTGCTCAAGCAGATTCAGATATTTCTCGCCTTCAGGATATTATTCATCCTCAGAGAAGTACTGCACTACTGGCTCAAGACTCTGGTGTAACGGTAGTACAGGTAACAGAAGTCAAAGCCAATCCCACCGATAAAGGTGTGGAAATAATTTTACAAACGGCTCTGGGACAACAGTTGCAAGTCGTAAATCGCAGTGCTGGTAATAGCTTTATTGTTGAAATTCCCAACGCACAATTACGTTTACCGAGTGGTGATGCATTTACATTCCGTTCGGAAAAACCAGTTGAGGGTATTACCCAGATAACGGCAAGTAATCTGGATGCCAATACTATCCGGGTAACAGTAACGGGTGAGGCGGGTCTACCAACCGTAGAGTTGTTTGACAGTCCCGACGAGGGTCTGATCTTTGGGGTGGCAAGTGTAGCTTCCACACCACCACAGCAGCAACCTCCAACGCCACAAACGCCAGAACAAGAGCAGTCAACGAGTGAAACCCAAGCGGAGCAAGAAGTATCAGCAGAAGATGATCAGCCAATTGAGTTGGTGGTGACAGGGGAGCAAGATGGGTATCGCGTCAGAGATACCTCAACGGCCACCAAAACCGACACCCCTCTGCGCGACATTCCCCAGTCAATTCAAGTGATACCTCAACAAGTAATCCGCGATCAAAATATCACCCAACTGCAAGATGCCATTAGAAATGTTCCCGGTGTGAACGTGTTTACTCCTCCATCCTTCCCAACCGTTAATGTGAACATCCGGGGCTTCCTTGTTGGTGCTTACTCCGGAAATTATCTTAGGGATGGTCTGAGAGAGCCTTCACAAACCACATTTGACTTCGCCAATATCGAGCGAGTGGAAGTTCTCAAAGGTCCCGCTTCAGTTCTGTTTGGTCGAGGACTTCCTGGTGGCACAGTCAATTTGATTACCAAACAGCCCCTACGTGACCCTTTCTATGGTGTTGATGCCATGATCGGCAGCGATGACTTCTACCGTGGTGCAGTCGATCTGTCTGGACCATTGAACGACTCTGGAACCATTTTGTATCGATTAAATACTACTTACAAAAATGCAGGTAGTTTTGTAGATTTTTTAGAAAACAGACAACTACTCATTGCCCCCGTTCTAAGTTTGGCAATCGGCGAGAAGACAAAATTGACTCTGGAAGGAGAGTACATCGATTCTACGACTAACTCAAGTAACTTGGGTATTCCAGCTGATGGTACTATACTTCCTAACCCGAATGGGAAGATACCGCGCAACCGCAATATCAATGAACCTTCCGCTTTCTATAAACTGACGCTTGGTAGAGTTGGATACAGGCTGGAACATAAGTTTAGCGACAACTGGTCACTCCAAAATGCTTTTCGAGCAGTGTTTGAGCGTAACGAACAAGAACTCTTTCTCCCTACTAGCCTTGCGGACAATAATCAAATCGTCAATCGTCTAGCCATTAAAGACCGAAGAGTGGAGTCTGATTCCTATGACTTGGCTGTTGATTTGGCTGGTAAATTTTCAACTGGCTCAATTGAGCATCAGTTACTAATCGGCACTACCCTTAGTTTTGACAGAACGACAGACCAAAGTTTTCGGGGTACTGCTGCACCGCTTGATCTGTTTAATCCCGTATACAACAGCACAGTTGGTTCTCTTAGCAGGGCAAGCGATGCCACCAAAACAGATTCACTGGGTATTTATATTCAAGATCAAATCAAGCTGGTGGAAAATCTCAAACTGCTGTTGGGTGTTCGGTTTGATACCTTCAAGCAAACCACAGAGAACCTTGTGGCTAATACAGCGCTAGAACAATCTGATAATGCCTTCAGCCCCCGTGTTGGTATTGTCTATCAACCTGTTACGCCAATTTCGCTCTATGCTAGCTATACTCGCTCGTTCAGTCCAGTGACAGGAATTGCTTTTGGTGGCAACTCATTTCAACCAGAGCGCGGCACGCAGTATGAAGTCGGGGTCAAAGCAGATTTAAATGATCGGCTATCTGCAAGCCTTGCCTTCTATGACATCACTCGCTCCAATGTCACAACAGAGGACAATAGACCAGGTGTACCACCAGGCTTTTCCATCCAAACAGGTGAACAACGCAGCCGGGGTATTGAACTGAGTTTTGCAGGCGAAATATTACCAGGGTGGAGCATTTTTGCTGGCTATGCCTACAATGACGCTCGTATTACTAAAGACAACACGTTTGCGGTAGATAACCGGGTGAATAATGCACCAGAAAACTCTTTCAACCTGTGGACAACCTACGAAATTCAGCAAGGTTCATTCCAAGGCTTTGGGGTTGGTGCGGGATTCTTTTTTGTAGGCGATCGCCAGGGAGATTTAGCCAACACATTTACTGTGCCCAGCTATTTCCGCACAGATGCTGCCCTCTTCTACAAGCGAGATAGATTCAGGGCACAGATCAATTTTAGAAATCTATTCGATGTGGACTATTTTGAGTCTGCCGCAAATAGGGTGCGGCTTTTTGCAGGTGAACCGTTGACGGTACAAGGAACGATTTCGTGGGAGTTTTAGGAGAATTTAAGAGATGAAAAAGGGGTGATGATGTGTTGAAGCGTTTGTATGCCCACAGGGTTTTGAAGTGGTGTGTAAGGGACGGAAATTTAAACTAAGACACTTTAGAAGTCTCCATCAACTTCAACTTAAGCCCCTAATTCTTTTTTGTAAATCTCTAATTGCTATTAATTAAGAGGATTGTATTTTGGCATTAAGACTTACAATAACTTAGCCGCAATGAAAAAGTTTCTTACCGGGGTTTATGCTCAATTTGTGTGGTTTACATTATCAATATCAATGGTTATTGCAATTGTAGCTTGTAGTAATACCCTTGTTGATCAAGTTGAAAACGTGGTTTCTACAAGATTAGGATCATGCCGAGTGATTCAGCACTCAGTGGGAGAAGCCTGTATTCCCGATCAACCCAAACGTCTTGCCACCCTTTCTCACTTAACTCTGGCTAATGCAATTGTCCTCGGTGTTAAACCAATTGGTAGTGCTTCAGCATTAAACAATGAGCAAGATAATTTCCCTGCATATTTAAAGGATAAAACAGAAGGAATCAAGCAATTAGGTGAACAAACTAACCCTAATCTAGAAAAAATATTGCTACTTAAACCTGATTTAATTCTAGGTTGGCAACCTCTGAGTAAAATCTATCCTCTTCTGTCTCAGATTGCCCCTACGGCACTGGGTAAATGGCGAGGCCCGCCATCTTGGCGAGAACATTTTAATTTTGTAGCTGAGGCATTAGGGAAAAAAGAAGCAGCACAAGAAGCTTGGGATAATTATTATCAGCGAATTGAGCAATTGAAAATAGCATTAGGTAGTCGATGTCAAGATCAAACAATATCTGTTATTTCTGTTAGTGATGGTCGGGGAATTATCGTCAATACAAAAAATTCCTTTGCTGGTTCTATTCTTGATGATATTGGACTGCAACACCCGAAAGCACAAAATGTTATTGCACCAGTTGGCCGATTTAGTCTTTCTGAGGAAAAAATAGGAGAAATAGATGGTGATATTCTATTCATTTCAATTTTTGATAGTCGTGGTAGAAAAAGTCTTGAAAAACTGCAATCAAAGCCTCTTTGGAAAACACTCAAAGCGGTTCAGCAAGAAAAGGTATACCTTGTAGAACAGCTAACTTGGGGCGGGTCAAACTTGCTTGCTGCCGATGCTGTAATCGATGACTTATTCAAATACTTAGTCAACACACCCTAAACTTATGCCCAAACACGTTTTATTCGTCTGTCAATCCTGCCACTGTTCATTCAAAGAACGACCAGAAAATCAGCCTGCCGATGGTACTCTTTTACTTGACCAACTAAATACTTTGTACACTGAACAATTCCAAGCCGATGAACTTGAAATTCAACCTGTTGGTTGCTTGGGGATATGCGATCGCCCTTGTGCCGTTGCGTTCTCTGCACTTCACAAACCTACCTTCTTATTCACTCACCTCCCGTGTGCCGAAAGCGCCGTAGCCCTGCTCCAGTTTAGCGAAGTCTATTTGAGCAGCAAAACTGGCAATATATCGGGGAAGCACTTTCCTGATGTGCTGCGATCGGCAAGCATTGCCAAGATTCCACCCGTGATTTAAGAGTAATAGAGAAAATACTTGTTCCTTGAGCAATTCAACATAGAGAGCCGATACAGTAGAAGCAATTGACGTAAAATCTACAATATGCGTCTTGTTTTAACCAATCATTTAGACTTCAGCTTAAATGCGATCGTGTAGCGTCTCGTGGAGAAGAGAAGGAGAATCGCTAAAAACCAAACCTAAATATTTAGCCCAAAATAGGCGTTTTTTTCTCTCTACACATACTTTCATTTTTTTCAATACTAAGACTAGCCCTTTCAAGGTGGCCAACGAAGATACGTTGTTTCAGTGCTACCATCTTGAATCCTTCGCTCAGATTTTGGGCTTTTTGAAGGTTGAAATAACCAATTCTCGTTCTAAATCTCACCACCTTGAAAGGGCTGATAGATATTAGTGAACTGACTCTCTAGTACAACCACTCTAGTAAATGAAGATCTGACGATTGGCATCCTTAAACCCCAAAATAAGACTTTCCACCTGTGCATACCTTCATCATCATTTGGTTCGGTCAACTGATCTCCACCATCGGCAGTAGCATGAGTGGGTTTGCCCTTGCCGTCTGGGCATGGGAAGAAACAGGTCAAGCAACCACCTTCGCCCTTTGGGGCTTTTTCGACTTGCTGCCTCGCATTATCATCACCCCCTTTGCAGGCGTGATTGTCGATCGCTGTAATCGAAAATACCTAATGATGGTTGGCGATACCGTTGCCGTGCTGACAACCATTGCCCTGCTCTGGCTTTTCCTAACTAAGGACTTACACATTTGGCACTTATACCTGACAGCAGCAATTGCCGGAGCCTTTATCCAAATTCAAGAACTTGCTTACTCCGCCTCAATTTCTCTGATGGTATCTCAGCAGCAGTATGTGCGGGTTAGCAGTATGAGAGCTTTATCAGGACGCATCGCTCAAATTTTGGCTCCCCCATTAGCAGGCTTCCTCTACTATGTCATTGGGTTTACCGGACTAGCCCTGATTGACATCATCAGCTTTGCCGTAGCGATCGCCACCCTGACATTGGTCTCCATTCCCCAACCAGAGCCCCATTCTCCAGCCTCAAAAGCATTTTCTCATCCTCTTAGGGACTTCTGGGAAGATTTGCAATTTGGCTGGCGCTATATCCTTGAGCATTCTCAACTGCTGGCATTGCTGATCGTCACAACCTTGTTTTGGCTATCCCACGATATTGGTAATTACTTATATACACCGATGATTCTGTCTCGCACCAACAATGATGCGAAGGTACTGGGTATGCTTGCTGCCGCAGCTGGATTGGGTGGAATGACCGGAGCCACATTGATGAGTTTATGGGGTGGTCCTAAACGGCGAATTGATGGAGTTTTGCGCGGTATGATCGGCGCAGGAGTTAGCAAACTTGTATTTGGACTGGGGCGAGTTTCCCAAGTATGGATTCCAGCTCAGTTTTGTTCCTCCTTTCACTTTCCATTCTTGGGCAGTTGTAACACCGCAATCTGGATGAGTCAAGTAGAACCGAGTATTCAAGGGCGAGTGTTTGCAACCCAATCACTGATGTTCCAGATCGCAGGCGCAGTTGCCACCCTCATTGCCGGACCTCTCGCCGATGGCATTTTTGAACCCCTGATGATGAAGGGAAACAGGATAGCAAATGTCCTGAGCAACGTTGTTGGTAGCGGTCCAGGCGCAGGGATAGCGATTCTCTATATCATAAGTTCAGTTGGCTTGATAGCGATCGGTTTAGCTGGCTATGCGATTCCCGGCTTGCAAGCGCTTTTTGTAAGGAGCAACGCCAAAAAGTGAGATCAAATCAAAAAGAGCGATGTCTACGACGGGCTACGCCTACGCAAAACAACTCGAAGTAAGGGACTTCCAGAAAATAAATTATCATTCTTAAATAAAGCCTGTGGAATCAGGGCTATTTCATTCTAAAAAGTTGTTTGAGTGTGTCTAAACCAAAAGAGCAGAGTCGTTGGGCTTGTGCCATATTTTTAAACATCTGATCGCGGTATAAATTGAGTGTAAAATTGCGAGCGATCGCAAAATTTTGAGGGAGGGGGGTAGTGCGAATTCTAGATTTATCTTCGCCTTGGGTAACATCTCTAACATAGTGGACTTTATTTTCAACACTCCAATATCCTCTAATTCGCTCAGCTAATTCTTGAGCAGTTTCATTTAAAGATGAAATATAATAACGGGTTTCATGAGTTACTTCAATAACATTGTGTGTGAAAACCTGACGTTCTGATTTGACTTGAATCAAAGTGCTAAGTCCTGGCCAAGAGCGAATACCATCAAGATTTTGACAAATACTGACATGACGCTTTTCAATTCGACCATGCCCTTTGTTTATCTGTTCATAAGTGAATTCTGGTATAAAATTGGCTTTAACATCTTTGAATAGATTAGGTTGATTGCCTTTTAAGGCGGCAACATAATCATTTCCACTATTTATAATCAACTCACAAGTTTTTTTGAGTATTAATAGCATCAAAGGCAAAAACAACTCCCTTGAGAGCCAGTTTTGAAATCAACTCAGGTAAAGCTTTGATTTCATTAGTTTTGGCATCGACTTGAAATGGCTCTAAAATTAAGCCTCGCTCAACAATATAAGAACTAACTAACATAATCGCTGGATGCGAATCGGATTTAGGGTTATCATTTTCAATCAGATATGAACCTTTGAGAACTTTGCCATCTAACCCAACAGTTTCTCCAGTATTTGGTTGTACATTAAAGAATTTGCTCAGACACACGGAATAATCTTCGTAATCCACGTGTAATAAGGCACGACGCACAGTGCTATAAGATGGTAGTCTATTTTTCGGCGGTTGAAAAAGGTCAATCAACGGCTCACGGTAGCTTGAAATCCAGTCTCCAATTGCTAAAAATCCTTTGTTCCCTGCTGCGATCACCAATGTGAAAAGTGCCAAAGATAATGGTAGATTATGTCTCTGTCCGGCGCGGCGACGGGGGTCTTTTAGACCTGCAAAAGCTTTGATAATTTCGATTTCAGACACGGTAATAGATGCTTGAAGTAGAACTGGCGCTGCATTTTACCATATCGCGTCTACATTTAGAATGAAATAGCCCTGTACTTTCCCATTGTTGCCATATTGTCACCTCTTTGAAAATTTTGGGAAACCATCATTTTTTAATGATAAAAAAGTTCAAAAATCATCAAGCTATTTTTTAGATAACTGATAATTTGTATCATTCATCTTTCAGCTTACTTAAATTTTGAAATTCTAAAATGGTTAAGACAAATACTATAAACATAAATATGATATCTGCAATAAGTATTCCATAATATATGCCTTTTAATCCATATATTCTTGAAAAGAATAACACCATTGGTACATTTAAACCCATAGCTCTTAACAAAAGAACCACGATGACAGTTTTACCTTTACCTAGAGATTGAAAAAGAGTATTACTAAAGAATGCTAAAGGCAATATGGGTGTTGATATGCTGAGAATTCTAAAATTTAATACATCATCTTCTGTAAAATTAACATCTGGTAGAATTAGACCCAAAAATATCCTTGGAGATAGTTGTAAAGGTAGCCAAATTAATAGTAATAAAATAGTACCAATAATTGCAAAAGTTAAGTAGACTTTTTTAAGTCTCCTATAATTTTTTGCGCCATAATTCATTCCAATTATAGGTTGTAATGCATGTGCTAAACCAATAATGGGAATAAATCCCAATAAAGTCACTTTTACTGTTGCTCCAAAGAAAGCAATATCATTGTTTGTTCCGTAGTAAGAAATTGAGTTAAAAACTACAAAATCTTGAACAAATACCATAACTGGATGAAATAGTGCTGAGATTCCCACTGATAATATTGCAGGTAGTAAATCTATTGCGATCGCTAACTTTTTTAGATTAACTGGTATGGAGCTTTTACCAGACATAAAATAAGTTAAGTTTAAAATAGTGGAAACAGCCATTCCAATAACTGTAGCAAGGGCAATTCCTTGAATACCCCAATGAAAGACACTGATAAATGTATAATTTAATAAGATGTTAACAATGATATAAATAAAGGCAAATATAGTTGATAGCCTTATATTACCCTCTGATTTTATGAGTTGGCTAGAAGCTCCCGCAAGGATATAGAATAATGAACCCAGTATATAAGTCTTAAAATATGCCGTACCAGCAGAAGCAACTTCACCACTTCCTCCCATGAATACAATTAGTTTTTCACCAAAGCTATAGCCAAGGGTTGTGATTACAAAAGCGATCGCGACACCCATAACTATCAAGTTGCCAAAGATTTTCGACTGAGTTTTGATATTTTCAGAACCAATGGCTTGACTGAGAACAGAACCAGAACCGACCCCAACTAAGAGAGAAAATCCCTCAGCTATACTAGTGAGCGGCAATGCAAGGGTGATACCAGCCAGAGCTGTTTTACCAATAAATTGCCCTGCAAATAAAGCATCAAGAAAATCATTCAAGCTAAATATCAGTACTCCCAAAGTACTGGGAATTGATAATTTGAATGTTAGCTTAACGAGATTGCCTTGAAGGATTTCGTTTGTGATTTGAGATTGTTTTTGAGCAGTCATTTGTTTACTCAACCTTAACCAAACGGCTAACGCGATACTGCTTTACTGCTTCTAATTCCATCTCTTTTGCTGAGTTCAATGCACTCATAACCTCACCACAAACTTCAATTCTGGCTTCATAAGCACCTGCTGTACTGCCATCGGTCGTAATATAATCAATGCGAACTTCTGCCCAATCAACATCCTGTCCTTGGGTAACTTCTTCCATAGCAAGCACTTTGCCCGCTTTCAAGTATTTGAGCCAAGTCCAGCCAGACTGCATCCAAATTTCACGTTCAGCAATCTGCTCAAATTTGCTTAAACCAGTCTATCCTCGATAGTATTGGCGCAAACTAGAAACTGAACCATTTCGCTGCACTAGTAAATCCAATATATCTGGCTCCAAATGTCCCCAAAAGAAGCCTTGGGGTAAATCAACTAAGGTAGGAGCAAATTGATGTCCCCCAAAGTGAGTTGTTTGCCAAACTCTTAACTTTCCCTTAGGAGCATATTCCTTACGTAATTGTCGATATATAGGAGTTCCAAATCTGCCACAGGCAAGATCTACTTGAGCATGGGTACAAACCATGAGTTCACGAATGTGACTCGTTTGTTGTTGATATTGCTGAAATTGCGATAAATCGTTGGGTTGTTGGATTAACTGCTTGAAAATTGCTGTCAGTAAAGCAGCGGCTTTGTTTTCTGGAACAACAAACTCTTGTTTCTCAAACTGAGAAAACAGCTTTGCAGGTCGGTAGTAGTAAAACACACGGATAAAGCCAGGATGAGAATACTCTCGGTCAAGAGCAATTAGCATTGGTTTTAACTTAATCCCATGCTTAAAAACTAACTCTTGGAATAAACCCATCAATGATTTGATAGTTGGATTTTCTTGAAATATTTCTTGCGGCCAAGGTTGTGGAACTTCCATAATCAGCCAATGGTCGCAAGTACCTGCTGTACCAATTGGATCTTCTCCATTAGCTTTAGAAACCAATGAGCAAAAATGACAATCTCTTGTGATAAGTTGGTGAATCGCCTGATTCATATTTTCATTCAGCAACGCCTTATTTTTAATTACTTGGTTTTTTATTTGCTCAAGCTTGTAATATCTAAGTATTCAAGATGCTGACCGGATAAGACAGATTAGATAAGTCAAAAGTCCAATTATCACTATCTATCGGCATACTCTTCAACACTTCAACAATTGCATGAGTAAGTTCTTGAAATTTTTCCCTTTTAAGAGATGGAAAAGCAGTAATGGCTAAATTCTCTTCTACATGTTCTGGGGCTTTCATTCCCACAAGGGCAGTGAGGAGACCAGGGGCACTCCGGGTATACTGAAGTGCGCGTTGGCAGTCTGTTCGGAAGTTTTTACCAAAGGCGGAGGAAATCTTTTCTGGGATCTGACCCACGACTTGCGCTTGATAGATTGAACCACTAGCTATAGGGATAATGCCTAAGCGATAAGCAGCTTCCAAGAGTGATACGTGTTCTCCTTTGACATTCTGAGTTGGTGCAAGAAGTGCTTCTGGCATGACCATGTTCAAGGGAAACTGAATGAACCGGAAGCTATCTTCTTTGTTTCCAGACACTTCCTGAGCAATAGACTTCACTCGTGCTAAATCTAAATGCTCGCGTGAAGTAGGAGGTACACGGAAGCCCTCCCAAGTTGCTAGACCGTAAGCAGCAATTTTTCCAGTATCGACAGCATCTTCCATTACTTCAAAGGCCGCCCGTAACCGCTCATATAAAATATCTGGTGTAATTTCAGAGAGATGTTTTTCTGGGTTGTGGATATAGTAAACGTCGATTGTTTGCACTCCAAGATTTTCAAGGCTCCAATTGAGTTGATCTTGAAGGTATTCTGGATGTATGCAGTAACGCCTATCAATTAGGTCTGTCACGCTAATTGCAGAGATGCTTTGCTCAATGTAATGCTGGCAAAACCAATCTGCGGGATCTGAAGTTACATGTGGAAGAATGCCGCCTTTCGTACAGATGATTAATTCATCCCTCAACACTTCTCCCGACTCCAATAAATGCCTGACAGCCTTTCCTACACTACGTTCTGCTTGCCGGTCGCGATACACGATTGCGGAGTCAATCAAATTTACACCACGCCGAACCGATTCGATCACAGCTTTCGTCACGAGAGCGTTGGTCTGCTCATCGTTTTCACCAAGGTAAGTTCCTAGCCCAATAGAGCTTACAATTAACTCACCAGCTTCTCGGAAGTGATCTGGCGCACAATATTTTCTGTGCTTTTCCCTGTAACGTCGTGTTCCTTCTGCTGTAGCCTTGTATGGAATTATATTCATTGTATCTCCATATATTCTGAATTTCACTAGTAACATTTAATCAATGTTTGTAAATTTAATATATGACTGTTTTTGGTTCACCAAAAATACATCTTTTTCAGCTATTTTTTATCCAAAAAACCACTACGAATTAGGTATGAGAAGTAGGTACTCAGTAATTTGCTATCGAGTGGCGGGCAGGTTATTGAAGTTCCTGTTAATCCAGTGATAGTATTTTGGCAGTCGTACTGGTAGGTTGTTGAATCCTCAGTTGTTGTTTGCTCGACAGATTTGCTTTCAGAAAAAATTGCTATCAACGGATACAATGCATTGTCAGTTGACATCAGAGTTGCATTGATCAGCTCCTCTTGCCACTGCTCGTAGGGAATTTTCCGCAGTGGGTAACCAAATGACTGAATCCAGTTGACAAGCTCACTCCAATGAAGAGGCTGAGGATTGAGAATATGAAAAACTTTCCCTAAAGAAGATTTATGTTGCGATAAATGAACGATCGCTTTACTCATATAATCTACAGGGATTAAATTCACCATTGTGTCATGATTGGGGACGCTTCCAAGTTCGATACAGCCTCGAATCATTCTGAAAGTGTGGTCGTTAGCATTGCAGACACCTGTCTGGCTATGTCCTGAAATACGTCCTGGTCTATAAATAGATACAGGAACACCCCGCTGACGAGCAATTGTAACTAACTTTTCTGATACCCATTTACTTTGTGTGTAGCCGTTAGCGATCGCTTCCCAATGCTCTGGGTTATCTTGTTCGCAAACTATATATCCAGAGCCTTCAGCAGCAGCAGCTACGCCAATCGTGGAAATGAAATGGACTGGTTTTACTTTAATTTGAGTGGCTAATCTCAACACTTCTTGAGTTCCCAAAACATTCGCAGCTTTGAGTGCAGAGTAAGGGTAAGTAAAATTAACTAGTGCGCCATTATGATAGATAAGATCAATTTGAGTAGCCATCAAACGAAACTGCTCATCTGACAATCCCAAAAGTGGTTGAGATAAATCTCCAACAACTGGGATAATTCGTTGAGCGAAACTGTCATCCCAAAGTAAATAAGATTCCAAGCTGTCTTGCAGTCGCTGTTTGGCATCTGCGGCTGTTTCGGCACGTACCAAACAGTAAATATCTGAGTCAGGCGTTTGTTGCAGTAGTTCGGAGAGTAAAAAAGCTCCCAAAAAACCGGTTGCACCAGTCAAGAAGATAGAGCGTGGTTCACTTTGATGTCCTACAGGTACAGTTGTAGGGTGAATTGCAGGATCTAGGACAGCTTCTGCATTGAGATTAACACTTGTGGCATCATCAGCATCCAAATCTACCCCCTGTTTCTTCTCAACTGTCTTAGCTAAATTGGCTATAGTAGGGGTATCAAAGAAATTACGCAAAGACAGCTCCACCTGAAAAGCTTTTCGTACCTTGGCAAGTAATTGGGTGACTAGCAGCGAGTGTCCCCCCAAGTCAAAGAAGCTATCGTGGATACCCACCTGTTCCAAACCTAAGACTTTTGCCCAAATTTCAGCTAGCTGTTTTTCTATTAGAGTGCGTGGTGCTACATACAGCTGTTCTAACTCAGGACGAGTGTGTTCAGGTGCGGGTAGTGCTTGGCGATTAACTTTGCCATTAGATGTCAATGGTAGCGCTTTCAAGAACACGAAAACTGAGGGGATCATGTACTCAGGTAGTTTCTGCAAACAAAAACTGCGTAGTTCACTTATAAGTGTTGAGTGAAGATTTTGTTTGAGGACTTGGAACTTAGAAGTGAGAACTATATATGCTACTAAGCGCTTGTTATCAAGAGCCTCTTGTGTTACTAAGACTACAATTTCCTGCACTGCTGAATGTTGCTGTAGTGTTACCTCAATTTCTCCCAATTCGATACGGAAGCCGCGAATTTTTACCTGGTGGTCAACTCGTCCAATAAATTCTAGGTTTTTATCGCCTAAGTAGCGAACTAAGTCCCCGGTTTTGTACAGCCGCGCCCCGTTTTCCTGACTAAAAGGATTTGTCATGAACCTTTGTGCTGTTAATTCAGGGCGATTTAGATAGCCCCGCGATAAGCCTGTACCGTTGATGTAAAGTTCACCAGGCATACCAATCGGTACTGGTTGCAACCGCTCATCTAGCACGTAGATTTGTGTATTGGCTAAAGGACGTCCTAGTGGAACTGTCGAGGATTTGAGATTTTGGATTTGAGATTTTGGATTAGTGGAAAGCTCAACCAGATAAGTTAGGGCACCTACAGTAGTTTCTGTTGGGCCATAATGGTTGAGAATCTGGCAATTTGGTTTTCGTCGTTGGATAGTCTCAATCAAGTTCCAGCTTAAGGGTTCACCACCAAGGATGAGGCATTGGCGAGGCAAAATAGACTTTTGTGGGGAAGATGCTAGAAGAGCGGCCAGGTGAGAGGGAACAATCTTGAGACAGTCGATGGGATGACGGTGAAAGTAGTCCGCAAGTGCTTCTGGGTCAGATGCCCGCTCCTGAGATATTATATGAAGGCATCCTCCTGTAGATAAGGCGGGAAAAATCGCGGTGTTACCTAAGTCTGCTGCGAAGGTAGAAACAGTAGCGAAATTGGCATCATTGGGCAGGTTTAATTTCTCCAAGATGCCGTGCAGGTAATTGACGAGTTGCCGATGCTCAATGGCAACCCCTTTGGGTTTACCTGTGGAGCCAGAGGTAAAAATTACGTAGATTAAGTTTTCACTTGTTACCTCGCTATTCGGATTAGTATCGTGCTTTTGCAAATTCGCTTCCCAATCTCTGTCTAAGCAAAATACCTGCACGTTTGTATCAGGCAGTGTTTCCATCAGTGACTGTTGTGTTAAGACTATTGGTGCTTGGACATCTTGCAATCGAAAGGCTAAAGCATCTTTTGGTAGCGCTGGGTCTAGTGGTACGTATGCTCCACCTGCTTTGAGAATGCCAAGCATAGCGATGATTGTATCCAGCGATCGCTCTACACATATCCCCACCAGCACTTCTGGTCCCACACCAACAGCCTGTAAGTGATGAGCTAATTTGTTTGCACGAGTATTTAGCTGGCGGTAGGTCAGTTGCTGGTCTTCAAAGACAACAGCAATGTTGTTAGGTGTCCGCTCCACTTGTTTTTCAAATAGCTGGTGAATGCACTTGTTTTGTGGGTAGTTGGTCTGCGTATTGTTAAATTCAACCAACAATTGCTGTCGTTGGCGATCGCTCAGAATTTCTAACTCGCTGATTGTAGCTTCTGGGCTGTTAGCGGCACTTTCTACCAAAGTCTGAAATTGTTCTGCCAAGTATTCAATATCTTCTAGTGAGAATAAGTTGGCATCGTAGTGAAATTCTGCTGATAGAGAGTCTTCTGTTCGCACGCAGGAGAGCTTTACTTGAAATCGGTCAAAACAGATGTACTGCTTGTACAGGGAAAATAAAACTCCACCAGCGCAAAGTTTTGCAGGCCATTCCTCAAATTCAAAACTCAGTGGGAAGTTCACAACATTGACAGCTGTTTCTGTGCTTTCTTCCCAGATGAAGTATTCTTGCCATCTGTGATTATTGCGTAAAGTCTCGCTATTGTGACACAAAATTTCACTGAACTTAAAATCATCCTGTAAAGTACAGCGAGTTGGTAGCCATTTAGCCAATAACCCCATCGTTGTATGTAGTTCTTCGTACTTCCTGCCACTATAGACGGTGCTGATGACAATATCTGATCTTTTTAGTATCCGGTAAAGTAATGTCTGCCAACAGCCAAAGAGAAATTCAGCAATTGTAGTGTTATGTAGAGGTGTGATCGCTTCTAACTTTGGTACTAAATCTGAATCTATTCTCAAAGCATGAACGTCAGGAGAAAATTTCGTTTGTTCATTGAACTTGCGTTCAAAGGGAAGGTTCAGTGCTGGAAGCGACCAGAGGTATTGCTGATGCCAGTATGCTTTTCCGGTTTCTGCATCCTTTTCTTCTAATAGTTCGTTCTGCCATTCAGAAAATTGGATGTATTGTACTGGTTCATTAGATAATTCTTCACCTTTTAAAGATGCAGCATAGCGATCGCTAATTTCTTGAACCAGATTTTTGAGCGACCAGCTATCCGCACATAGCGATGGCAGGGTAATAAGTAAAATATGCTGGGTTTCTGACAAAGTTAGTAGAGATGAACGCAAGAGTGGGTCTTGCTCAAAATTGCAACTAAAGTACTTTTCTGCTTGAAATTCTTGTTCGATTTTGGCTGACTTGTCTTCGAGAGAAAAATCGCTAATATCAATATTTTTCCATAAAATTATGCTGCTTTCAGCTATCACTTGAATAGGTATTTTTATTCCCGGTCGTTTAAGAAAGTTTGTCCGAAGAATTTCATGGCGATCAACAAGTTTTTGTAAAGATTCTTTTAAGATTTTTGTATCCAGTTTACCGTCAAGACAAATAGCATATTGAGCGCGATAAGCAAAACTATCTTGTTGTAATAAACAGAGATGCTTTTGCTGTGGGGAAAGCCGAAACCCTTCAATAGTATGATTTTGCATAGATTATTCAAATTATTGAAATACCTTTAAATGTCTTCACTACGAATCATTTCACCCATCGCCACGAGAATTTTGCGTGAACCCTCATAGGGATTGCGTCCATGCGCGGTCAACATATTGTCTAGCATTAATACGTCCCCTTTCTGCCAAGGGAAACTGATTGTGGCTTGCTGATACACTGTCCCGATTTCTTTCATAACCGAGTCTTCAATAGCAGAGCCATCACCATAATAGACATTACGCGGCAGTTTTTCCTCACCAAACATTAACAACAAAGATTCACGGATACTCGACTCTAAACATGATATATGGTGCAATTGCACTTGATTGAAAAACACTAATTCCCCAGTCTTTGGATGCTTAGAAACTGCTGGTCGAACTTTACGGGTCACAAGACCATTACCTGAGAGCCACTCGAAATCTATTCCAGCTTGGCAGCAATAATTTTCAACAACTGTTTTATCAGTAGTGTGAAAAAAATCTTGCCAACTTACGTCTAGGCCTTCAGTGTAGTTGCGGATGTACATTAATTGCTTTTGCTCAAATCTTGCTCGCAGTTTTGGGTCGAGTAGTTGGTAAACTTTTCGACAGTCCACAATTGGTGTTTCGCCGCCAAGTTTAGCTGGTTGTATGCAGAAAAACCAGATTTTTAAAGGCCAACAGTGCATATGGGAACTTTCGTTATGAAATAGAATAGCTTGGTCAGGTGGATAAGGGGTGGAACCATAGACTTTATTACTGATCCCAACTCTAGGCAAGTCCCCATACTCACCAAACAAACTTGGACAAATAGCCTGAGCCAGATTTTCAAATGTTGACACAGAATCTAAATTGAAACCTCTCAAGAGGATAGCACCATGCTTTAGCAACTCAGTTTCTATAAATTCCCGATTGCTTTGAACCCAATCTATTAAATCGAAATCGTTTAACTCAGGTTTGAGTACCAAAGGAAGTGTTTCTCCAGGACGCAAATAATCTATCTTGATTAATTGTCCTTGTGGTAACTTCACCGCTTTAGGTTTGAAGTTTTTGAAATTTTTCAACTTGCTCTTTTCCTGTTTAACTTCTGTCTCCATTTTTTCCCTCTTTTCAGCTTCAGTAAGCATTTCCAAATTGTTAATCCGAGTATCAGGCTGTGCCACAATGCTGTTTAACAGCGCTTCAAAATGCCCGGACATACGTGTGATGGTGGTGGCATCAAAAAGGTCAGAATTGTAGCGCCAGTTTCCCTTGATTCCCTGTTCTATTTCTGTCAGAAATAGAGATAAATCAAACCTTGCCGTATTGTTTCCCCAAACAAACTGGCTAAGGGTCAGTCCTGGAAATTCTAAAACAAGTCTCTGAGTATTTTGGAGGACAAATAACACCTGAAATAGCGGTGTGTGGCTAGAATTGCGTGCAGGTGCGAGAACCTCTACTAATTTCTCGAAGGGCAAGTCCTGATGATCGTAGGCTTCTAATGTTATCTTCCGCACCTGTTTAAGCAACTCCCTAAAAGTTGGATTGCCTCCAAGGTAGGTGCGTAAGACAAGCAGATTTATAAAAAAACCAATTAGTAACTCTGTTTCAGGCTGGTTACGGTTAGCAACATCAGTACCAACAACAATATCATCCTGGTTTGTGTAGCGCTGTAGCAGGATTTGAAAAGCTGCTAGTAAAGTCATGAACAAAGTCACATCTTCCTGGCGCGAGAGCACTTGGATATTTTTGGAAAGATTGCAAGGAATTACGAAGGAATTAGTTGCCCCTTGGTTGGTTATAACTGTCTCTCGTGGACGAACTGTTGGCAACTGTAGCACAGGGAGGTTAGTACTTAGTTGCCGTTTCCAGTAGGTTAGTTTTTCTTCTAGCACTTCTCCTTGCAGCCAATGTCTTTGCCAGACACAAAAGTCTGCGTACTGGATAGGAAGTTTTGGGAGTGGGGAGGGTTTTCCGGCACAAAAGGCTTCGTACAGTGCTGCCAACTCACGTACAAACACGCCCATTGACCAGCCATCTGAAACAATGTGGTGTGTTGTTACTAATACTACATTATCTTTTTCACCGAGGTGCAAGAGAGTTACTCGCAGTAACGATTCCCGTGTCAGGTCGAAGGGCAGCTGTGCCTCTTGTTGAGCTAGCTGTTGAACAAGAGCTTCCTGCTCAACTTTTGGTAAATCGCGCAAGTTTACCATTGGTAATTTTATACTTCCGGTTGGGGCGATCGCCTGAACAGGTTGTCCATCTACTGTGGGGAAAGTGGTGCGAAAAACTTCGTGACGACGCACGATTTCAACAAAGCTCTGTTCCAGTGCGGCGATATTGAGATCCCCAACAAAGCGTAATGCAGCTGGCTCGTTGTATGTGAAGCTTCCAGGATATAGTTGCTCTAATAACCACAGTCTTTGCTGGGGAAAGGACAAGGGAAAACAGTTGGACTTTCGACTTTGGAACTTTATTTGTTCTTGTGAAAAGATATCCCTCTCATTTTTGTTAAGCCTTTGCAGAAAAAGCTCGCGTTTCTTAGGGGAAAGATTGGCAATCCGTTGCGAAAGGTCACTCATTTTAATCTTCTGCCTCAACCAATTGCTCTTGGGAGACAAGTATTGTCTGTACTTCATCCTCTGAGAGGTTCTCAATTTCTGCTAGCATTTGAGCCTGCTGCTCTCGATCTGTCTGTTCAGCCAGTATTCGTGCAATAACCTCAGCGAGATCGGCCACACTAGGTTTGTCAAAGAAGGCTTTATAAGGCAGTTCGATCTTGAAGGTTTTGCGTAACCGAGAAAGGACAATAGTCGCAACTAAAGAGTCTCCTCCTAACTCAAAAAAGTTATCGTAAATGCTTACCTGTTCAATACCAAAGGTTTCTTGCCAGATGTCAGCCAGGGTAAGCTCGATTTCGTTACGTGGAGAAACATATGAATTCCCTAAGTTAGGGCGCTTGTGAGTTGGTTTGACTGGAGCAATTTTACTAATTTGCTCTGACAAAGAATTGAGAGTATCTTTGAGATTAATCAAGTTCCGATTAATTAAGTTATTCAAATCGGTATTTGAAACAACAACTTGAGGCGCTGTGCTACTCAACAAAATACGTCTAAACGCTTCCATGCCCTCTTCAGGTGTTAATGCTGCTTCTTCGAGCGTTAATCCTGAAACACGCTGTATATTTGTTTTAGCTATCCATTCTGGAGTCTTCCATCTATTCCAGTTCATAGCTTTAATGAACCTGCCATGTTTTCGAGCACTGTAGTGAGCGAATGCGTCAAGAAAGGCACATGTAGCGGTGTATTCTACTTGCCCGATTCCACCTGTGATTGAAGCTTGTGATGAAGTCAGTACAAAGAAATCTAAATCGGCATCTTTGAAGAGATCGTGGAGTATTAACGTTCCCATAACTTTAGGTGTAAAAACAATTCCTCCTGTTAAAAGCGTTTTTTGTGCAATCCATTCTTGTTTGTTTTCTGATGCATTATGGATCACCCCATGAATTTGACCAAATCGATTTTTTACCTGAGCGATCGCTGCCTTCATTTTTTCTGGATTAATCACATCGGTGTTGATCACCAGAACCTCTGCGCCCAAAGTCTCAAGTTCTTGTAATTTACGGATTTTATGGCTGACGCTATCTTCTTGATCGTGAGCTGACGACCATTGTGACCACTCGTCTCGATTAGGAAAAGCCGAATGTCCTATTAGTACTAGTTTGGCGTGTACAGTCTTTGCCAGATATTCTGCATTCAATAGACCAACGCCTCCCAATCCGCCTGTAATCAGATAGACTCCCTCTTCCCTTAAGCGTGGTTTTCCTTCCACGGATTCATCCAATCGGACGGGTTCAAAGGTTTGCGCCCAGCGATGATTTCCACGGTAAGCTACAACCCGGTCAGACGTTTGGGTATGTAGCTCATCCAGCAACTGGTCTGTAAGTTTATCCTCTTGCCAACTTTCTGAAACAGGAATAACAACATCAATGCTACGACAGATTATGTTCGGGTACTCTTGGGAAATGACCTTACAAGGTCCAAGCGCCATCGCCTTTTCAGGGTATAGCATCTCTTCACCTGTTACTTCATGCATATTATCTGAGACAATCGTAATTCCAAGGGAATGTGTCTGGTTATTTTCACTGAGTGCTTGCGCCAGAAACACTAGGCTGTAAAAGCCCAAGTATTCGGACTTTTTAAGGGACTCAATTGATAATTCTGCATGAAGATTTGATGTAACAGTCCATAGATGAACAATTGTTTTTGGGATCTTCTTCAGTGCAAGAAGTTCTTTCAAGAGTGCGTCGTAATCATCCCTTTGTCGAGGATTGATGGTATATACCTGTTGAGGTGATTTGTTCTCCCTACCAAATCGCTCTCCAACCTTGACTACAATCACATCGTGACCATCAAGCTCGAGTTGTTGCACCATTTTCTCACCTAAGCCGCACTCATCGGCAAACACTAACCAGCATCCCGGCTGAGTTGTTCTAGCTTTTGAGTTAAAAGGCTGCGGTGCCATCGAGCGTTTCCATGATGGAATGTAGAACCAATCGGCAATGTCGGGCTTTTTATCTAATGATAGTTGGCGCGTATTGCTAGGATCTTTTTGCTCCAAGGTTGCGGTAAATGCTGAAGCTAATGGTAGTGCTGCTGACGAAGGAGCTTGAGCCACCAAAATATGCTGCCCTAAAGCTTCAGTTTCAGGGAAAGCTGCTACTTCAACAAACCCATGAGTACGAAGTGCCTCATACCACTGCTCCTTTGATAAAAATGGATTACCTCGGCTGCGTTCATAGTCCTCCAGGGGATTCATCAACAAACCCCAGCTAATATCGAAAGCTGGTTCAGGTTGAGTTGACTCCCAGATTAGGAGCAAGCCTTCGGGAGCCAGTAGAGAGCGAATATGCTGGAGAGTTTTTCCTATGTTCTGGGTCACATGCAGCACATTGTAAGCTATGACTACATCAAAATTATGGCTCTTGTACCCCTGCTCTTGAGGTGGCTGCTCAATATCTAGCAAGCGATATTCGACAAACGGATAGGTATTAAACTTTTGTTGGGCTTCGTCCAAAAACAAAACACCTACGTCAGTGAAAGTGTAATTGGTTTGCTCGGACGGCAAGACAGGTAACAATTCTGCCGTAGCGAGTCCCTGTCCAGCCCCAATTTCCAGAATTCTTAGGTTCACTTCTGGTGGTACTAACCTCACTACCTGTTGCAGAATAGTCTGCATGATTCCCTTGTAGTACTTATCCAAACTAAATTTTGGATTTGAATTTTCCGATTCCTTATTTCTCAGAGCAACAAACAACTCCAATGGTTCTTTTTCACCAATCATTACATCTGCCAGATTTTCGCCACAGATTTGGAGTTGATCTATTACTTGGGGTGTGTTTGCCCATCTGACTCTAACTTCTTGTGCAAGAACATTTATAGAGTCCGTTGAAAATGGAAGCAGGTTTGTAAAAATTCCTTTATCTTGCTGCAAGTGACTTTGCTCTACCAGTACATCTAGCCAGCGACATAACAATTGTCGGTATTGAGGAATAATCTGGCATTGCTCAAATAACTCCTGAATAGAATACCTTTGGTCGAGATTGTTAAAAGCTCCTAAACGCCTGAGCGTAAGATTTATGTAACCAGCACATAAACGATCTAACCACTGTTTGTTCGCCAAATAACTTTGATGCTCGAATTCCTTAATGCCGTCAGTTTCTTGTATGAGAGCAGCTTCTACCAGAGATTTCCAAAGTTCTGATGCTGTTAACCTTGGCTTAAACTGTCTTTCGGAAGGTGCTAGCTTTTGTGGTTCAATCCAGTACCTTTGTCGCTCAAAAGGATAGGTAGGCAAAGGCAAACGATGACGCTGTTCATGGATATAAAATCCTGACCAATTTATATCTACACCAGCAAGCCACAATCGACCTAAAGTCTCCAACAACCAAGCAACATCCGATTGTTGTTCTTTGACATGGCGTAACGAAGTTAATACCTGTTGTTTGGCAGTTTTATCTAAATGCTGTTTTGTTAATGTGCTTAAAGTTCGTCCTGGCCCCACCTCGAGAAAAACACCTTCAAACTGCTCTAACAGTTGCGATATTCCATCTGAAAATCTCACAGTTTGTCGCAAATGTTGACACCAATAATTAGGATTTGTCGCTTGTTCTTGAGTAATCCAACTACCTGTTAAATTGGAAATAAAGCGAATGCATGGTGAATTCAGTTGGAATTTTTTCACCAACTGCACAAACTCCTCTAATATTGGTGACATCATCTGTGAATGGAACGCATGAGATGTATGCAATAGTCGGCATTCAATCCCTTGAGAGGATAATTGATCCTGGAAGGCTGCGATCGCCTCACAGCTACCAGAAACCACACATGAAGATGGGCTATTAATGGCTGCTATTTGCACAGATGCATCATCAGCCAAGAGCGATCGCACATTTTCTGCTGGCAATGGAATTGCTAACATACTACCTTTAGGCAACTGCTGCATTAATCGTCCCCTAGTGGCGACCACAGCTAAAGCATCTTCTAGGGAAAATACACCAGCAATGGTTGCAGCCACATATTCCCCAATGCTGTGACCAATCATTCCCTCTGGATGTACTCCCCATTCCATCCATAATTGAGCAAGGGCATATTCGATGACAAACAATGCTGGTTGGGTGATTGCGGTTTGTTGCAGTTGTTGACTAGCTGTTTTTTGCTCTTGTTCTTGGGGAAAAAGTACCTTGCGGATGTCCAGAAGAAGATATGACTGAAGAATCTGGGCGCAAGTATCTACATGTTGACGAAATGTCGGTTCAACTTCGTACAGTTCCCGTGCCATATCCACATATTGCGCCCCTTGTCCAGAAAACATGAACACGACTGGACAGTGTTTGGGTTTGTGGTGGTGAGTTAAAACACGTTGTGGATTTTGACTACTCAACACTTCCACAGCATCGTTTAGGTCACAGCATACTACTAGACGACGATGCTCAAATGCTTGACGACCTACTTGTAGGGTGTGGGCAACATCCGCTAGGTCAATTTTCGGGTGTTGCTGGAGGTGCGCTAGTAGGTTATCTGTGGCTGTTTCTAACGCTGTGCTGGTTTTGGCACAGAGGAGTAACAATTGCCACGGGCGAGATGCACTAGACTTTTCAATGACTGGCGCTTGTTCTAAGATGATATGGGCATTTGTGCCGCCAATGCCGAAGGAACTGACTCCGGCGCGGCGTGGTGTGCCGTTGGTTTGCCACGATGATAATTTGGTGTTGACGTAGAAGGGGCTGTTGGCGAAATCTATTTCTGGGTTGGGTTGTTCAAAGTGCAGGCTGGGGGGTATTTGTTGATTTTTCAGGGCAAGAACTGTTTTGATTAAGCCTGTGACTCCTGCGGCTATGTTCAAATGTCCGATGTTGGTTTTTACTGAGGCGATCGCACAAAAGCCCTTTTTGCTTGTGCTAGCACGAAAAGCTTGTGTCAAAGCCTTGATTTCAATGGGATCGCCTAAAGCAGTTCCAGTACCATGTGTTTCTACATACGTGATAGTCTCAGATTCAACTCCAGCTAAGGCAAGGGCCTCTAAAATGACCTCCCTCTGACCATCAACACTGGGGGCTGTATATCCAACTTTTAAGGAACCATCGTTATTAACAGCTGAACCTTTGATAACTGCATAAATCAAGTCACCATCAGCAATGGCATCCTCTAATCTTTTCAAAACTACTACACCTAAACCATTGCTACCATTAGTTCCTTTAGCTTTGGCATCAAAAGCTCGGCAGTGTCCATCAGGAGAATGAATTCCGCCTTCTTGATATTGATAACCAGATTTTTGCGGCACTAGTATAGAAACGCCACCAGCCAAAGCCATATCACTTTCACCATTGAGTAAACTTTGGCAGGCTAAATGGACAGCAACTAACGATGTAGAACAGGCAGTCTGAACATTGATGCTTGGCCCCTTCAGGTTTAACTTGTAAGAAACTTGTGTGGGCAGAAAATCCTTGTCGTTTCCAATCAAAAGTTGGAAACTGTCTACTGATTTCATCAAGTCCCGGTTGGGATATAAGTTAAAAAGTAGATAGTTACTTGCAGCGACACCAGCGAAAAGACCAATTTGACCATCATAGATTTGAGAGTTATAGCCAGCATTTTCTAGAGCTTCCCAAACACATTCCAAGAAAAGACGGTGTTGTGGATCTGTAATTTCGGCTTCTTTAGGAGGAAAACCAAAAAATGAAGCATCAAATAACTCTATATCTTCCAGTACACCACCTGCTTTGACGTAACTAGTTTGATTCAGCAATACTGGATCTATCCCTGCCGATACTAATTCCTCATCAGTGAAAAAAGAAATAGACTCTATACCATCTCGAATATTTTGCCAAAAAATATCAACGTTTTTAGCTCCGGGTAAACGCCCTGCCATACCGATGATAGCTATTTCGTCTTGCTTGTTTAACATATTCATCGTGAAGTTGAGATAAACTGTGCTGAAGAAATCAAAAACTTGTTAGTTGTTGCATCTAGTTTTTATTCGAAATTCTTGCTTTGTTATAGTAAACAAATAATTCTAATAATTATTATTCGGATTAACTAGAATACTTTTTTGATCTCAAATAAGTAATTAATTATTGAGACATTTGGTTTAACTGGTGTCATTTTACGTCTTGAAATAATTGGATTTTTGGCGTTGTTGAATTTAGGGATGAATGTCTTACGCAAAGGCGCAAAGGAAAATCTATAACCTACATTCCGCATTTATACGACACCGGATTTTTTAGCTCATCATTGTAATGAAACACCCTTTTGCTTTGTCGCTGCTCGATGTTTTTTTCTAGCTTGTTTGCGTTGCTGTACTGAAGCACTTCTGCTTTCATGGCGATGAGAATGTTGTGTAAAACCTGCTTGTTCGCTTGACTCTTGAATCAGATATTTAGCTAAGTAACTGATGGTAGGATACTGAAACATTTCAATCATAGAGAAATCTCGCTGAAATGTTTTTTGCAATTTGCTATAAACTTTAACCAAGAGTAATGAATGACCGCCAAGTTCAAAGAAGTTATCATGAATTCCTACATTTTCAACTTGGAGTATTTCTTGCCAAATATCAGCAATAGTTTTTTCTACCTCGGTTTGGGGTGGCTGATAAACTGCTTGCAATTGAGGACGTGCGGTATCACGTGCTTTTAATGCTTTGCGATCGACTTTACCATTTGGTGTCAGTGGCAATGCCTCTAATATCACAAAAGCCGTTGGCAGCATATAGTTTGGTAAATTCGACTCTAAAAAGCCCCGCAGTTCAGTAATCATCAGTGTTTGCTCTGTGTGCGGGACTACATAAGCTACTAAACTCTGAGCATCTGCTGCCACAACCACAGTTTCTCGTACCACTGGGTATTGGCTAATAATTGCTTCAATTTCTCCAAGTTCGATGCGGAAACCACGAATCTTCACCTGATAATCAATACGTCCCAGGTATTCAATATCTCCATTAGGTAAATAGCGTGCTAAATCGCCTGTTTTGTACAAACGCGCTGCTGAGTTATTGCTAAAGGGGTTGGGGATAAATTTCTGGGCGGTCAGTTCCGGACGGTTGAAATAGCCTCGTGCCAGTCCTTGTCCACCTATATGCAATTCGCCTGCTATACCTACAGGAACTAACTGGCTGTATTGGTCTAAGATGTAAAGTTGCGTGTTAGCAATTGGGTGACTAATGGGTACAACTTTGCTATCAGTTTTTATCTGAGATGCTGCTGACCAAATGGTGGTTTCGGTAGGACCATACATATTCCATAGTGAGTGACACCGTTGCCGTAATTGATTGGCTAGATGTGCGGGTAAGGCTTCGCCACCACAGAGGATTTTTAATTGATCGTTACCACCCCAGCCTGTAACCAGAAGTAACTGCCATGTCGCTGGTGTGGCTTGCATGACTGTAGCTTTTGAATCAGCCAGTGTTGCTGACAACTGCGTTACGTCCAAGGCTACTTCTCGACTAACAACTACTAACCGACCACCTACTATGATTGGCAGGAAAAGCTCTAATACCGCAATATCAAAGGAATTGGTAGTGATTGCCAGTAAAGTATCCTCCTGGGTTAATCCTGGGGTTTGCTTCATAGCGAACAAAAAGTTGCTCAAAGCGCTGTGGGGAATTTGTACACCTTTTGGTTGACCTGTGGAACCAGAAGTATAAATGATGTAAGCTAGATTTTCAGTAGTTAACTGACACAATAAATTTTCTTTGCTTTGTTGGGCGTTCGGCGTTCGCGGAGCGTCTCGTTGGTGTAGCCTCTCGTAGAGAAGAGAAGCCGTGCCGTAGGTATTCGCCTGCCAATCAGTATCCAAACAAATGACTTGGGCTTTGTGTTGAGGCATTGCTGACAAGAGGGAAGCTTGAGTCAGCAATAATGGTACTTGAGCATCTTCTAGTATGAAAGCTAATCGTTCTTTGGGATATGCTGGATCTAGTGGTATGTATGCACCACCTGCCTTGAGGATGCCTAAAAGCCCGACTACCATGTAGAGCGATCGCTCTACACAAATCCCTACCAATACCTCTGGTTTTACTCCCAGCTTTTGCAAATAATGCGCCAGTTGATTTGCTTTGGCGTTCAGTTCCCGATAGCTCAACTGTTGGTCTTCAAAGACAACTGCGATCGCATTTGGTGTTTTCTCTACCTGCGCCTCAAACAATTGATGAATGCACTTATCTTGAGCATAGTCTGTCTTGGTATCATTCCACTCAACTAATAACTGTTTTACTTCAGATGGGGTTAGTAATTGCAAATCTGAAATCCGTTGTTCGGGATTACTAACTATGCTTGACAATAAAGTCTGGAAGTGTCCCAGCATCCGGGTAATAGTAGCACTATCAAAGCGACGGGTATCATATGAAATGCACAGATTCAATAAGTCTAATTTAGGCACTACCTTTACGGTGAGAGGGTAGTTTGTCCAGTCAAATAATGACCGAGATTGATCCAATAACTGAGATTCAACAACCCCTATGCTTTGAGCAAGCATTCCTTGATTGTAATCTACTAACTCATTATCAAAAATTAAAATACTATCAAATAATTGTAGACCACGAGGTATCTCACTCCATTGTTGAATTTTGAGTAACGGACTATATTCATACTCACGCATCTGAACTTCTTCGGCTTGAAGCTTTTTCAGCCAAGGTGAGAGATAAGCATTACTCTGCACTTGTACTCGTAATGGCAGTGTGTTGATAAAGAGTCCGATCATAGACTCTGCATCTGCTAGGGCAGTGGGTCGCCCTGAAGATGTAGATCCAAAAACTATATCTGACTCTTGGTTATAACGATTTAAAAGTAAAGCCCAAGCTCCTTTAATTAGGATATTTAAGGTAATCTGATGCTTACGTGCAAAAGATTTTAAGGCAGTTGTCATAGTAGCCGACACTGAGACTTCTTGCCTTTGATAATTTTCTTTTTGGTCAGAAAAGCTAGCAGAAGACTTACCCACAATAATTGGTGTTGGTAGTGTGAATCCTTTGAGTTTCTGCCGCCAAAAAGCCTCTGCCTGATTCAGGTCTTGCTGCTGTAGCCAAGCAATATATTCTCGATAGGGACGGGGAGCTTCCAGATATAAATCTTGGCCTTGGCAAAAAGCATTATAAAACTCATAGAATTCCTTCCACAACCAATTTATAGACCATCCTTCCATTAATATGTGGTGAAAGCTGAAAACAAATTCATAAGTGTTATCAGCTACTTGAATCAATGTTAGGCGGATTAATGGAGCTTGAGAAAGTTCAAAGCCGCGATCACCATCTGCTTTTAAGAAAGCTTTTAGCTGCTTTTGTTGCTCTTGTAAAGATAATTGCCGCCAGTCTTGGAATTCCCACGGCAAGTCCACTTGTTGATGAACGACCTGATAAGGTTTATCAAGATTATCCCAATAGAAAGAGGTACGCAAAATTGTATGGCGATCTACAATTCGCTGCCAAGCTTTCTGAAAGGCTAAGACATTAAGTTGAGTTTGCAAACTGAAGCAAGCTTGCTCAAAATACACTACAGAATTAGGTGCAGCAATCTTGTGAAAAAGCATCCCCTGCTGCATGGGTGAAAGTTCATATATATCTTCAATATTATTTTGTATCATTGAAAATTTCTCCTACCTGATTGACCAACCTGAGCTAGCAACTTACTCAAGTTTTCTTGATTTATATTTGCTACTGAAAAATCTGAAGGGGTATACTCTACTGTTTCCAGGGACTGACAATGGGTGATGAGAGACAAGAGCGCTTTGACAAAATTATCTGATAACTTTTCTATTGTCTGACGTTGATGGAGATTTTTGCTGTAATACCAATCTAACTGCAACTGACCTTCAGTAACTGTCCCAATCAAATGTAACTTATGAGGCTGAGTTGCTTCGAGACTGCGCGTCGCGTCAGGCAATTCTTCAGTCAATTGGAACAAAGAATCTTGAGGCAAACTTTTAGCAATCTGACCAACGTAAAGAAATGCCACCTCTGCTTGAGGAAGTGACCGAATTTTATCTTGAAGTACCGTATCCTGACTCAGATAGCGTAATACTCCATAGTCAAGACCCTCACTAGAAATGCTACGCAGTTGCTCCTTAATCACTTTTAAGGCATCGCCTGGATTGTCAGTTTTTTCTAAGTCCAAAAGTACAGGATAGGTAGTAGTAATCCAACCTACTGTCCTTGATATATCGGCATTATCTATACCACTTGTACTGACTTCTCGCCCATTTTCTTCAAGGTCAACCAGGAGCAAATTTCCGCCTGTCCATCCTGTAAAAGCCTGTACAAGAGCAGTGAGCAGAACTTCTTGTGTATTAGTTCGATAAACTGCTGGAACTTCTTGAAGCAGGACTTGAGTATCTTTAGCACTCAGTGTTACTGAAACAATTTGCTCTGATGCTACATTGTTGATGCTACCAGAATAATCTATTGGCAGAGGAGAAACTTGCTGGTGGCGATCGCTCAACCAGTAATTTTGAGCTTTCTGTAAATTTGCTGAGTGAGCATATTCCTCTAGCCGCAAAGCCCATTGTTTATAAGAGGTTGTTTTTGGTGGCAGATCAATTGCCTTACCCTGACGGAGTTGCTGATAAGCCGTTTGCAGATCCTCTAACAAGACTCGCCAAGAACCGGGATCTACTCCCAAGTGATGGATAGCGATGAGCAAGCGGCTTGATTTATTTGCACCAAAGTCAAAAAGCGCTACCCGCACAATCGGACCTGCTGACAGGTTGAGACTAGCTTGTAATTGACCAGCAGTTGTCTCCAGTGCCAGTTTTTGAGCATCAGATGACAATGCTGACAAATCTATGTGTGTAAATGGTACTTCTTCAAGGCTAGTGATAATTGCCTGCCAACCACATTCTGACAATCTGAACCGCAGGCGAAGTGCATCATGATGTAAGAATAGTTGCTGCCATGCTTGCTCTAACACGACGGGATCGACAACTTCTGTGGCTTCTAATAAAATTGACTGGTTCCAATGGTGTGGTTCTGATATATTACGTTCAAAGAACCTGTGCTGAATAGGCGTCAGAGGCAGTGAACCAGTTACTAAGCCTTGTTCAGCCTGGACAATTTGGGTTGTGCTTGCTACCTTTGCGAGTTTGGCAATTGTCTGATGTTCAAATAATTGCTGAGGAGTTAGTCGAAAACCAGCTTTAGCAGCTCTGGCACTGACTTGAATGCCAAGCACAGAGTCCCCACCCAACTCGAAAAAGCTATCGTGAATACCTATTTGCCCAATACCAAGGAGTTCTTGCCAGATATTGGCAATAGTTTGCTCTACCTCACTTCTCGGAGCAACATAGACATTATCTAAATTAGGTCTTAAATAAAATGAAGCGGAACTGGTTTTTGAGGCAAGTTGAGAATCTTGAGGAATTTCCAGTTTAATCCATCTCTTGATGCTAGCTTGCAAGTCTACCGTTGATGTAACTATCTGAGTAAATTTACTTGTAGATAAAGCACGTTTAAAAACCTCCAGACCTTCTTGCCGCGTCATCATCGAGTCCGCACCTTTGAGCACAGTCATCGATTCAGAGGATTCTTGAGTGATCCAGTCGCCATAATTGATGCTCAACCAAGGAATAAGACTTGTTTGATTGTGTTTGTGTACAAAAGCATCCGTGAATATGTGCGCTGCTGGATAGGCAGCCATGCCCAGTACACCCAGAACAGATGCTAATGACGATATGACTACGCAGAAATCGAGTTGTTTTTCCTGTAATATTTTTTTTAATACAAATAATCCATAGCCTGTGGAGCGTAATTGAGTTTCACACTCAGTTTTACTTATCTGCTGAACAGTGTTGTACACTCTCACAGTTGCAGTATGAATGACACCATGAATCTCACCAAAGTGGTTTGATGCTTGAGTCATTACTGCTTGCATTTGTTCGAGATTAGCAACATCGGCGCGGCAAATTAAAACTTCAGCACCCAATGCTTCTAATGCTTGCACTTTCTGGATTTTGCGACTGATATTGTCGTTTTCATCATGAGCTGCTAGCCATTGTGACCACTCTTGTCTTGTGGGCAAACCTGAACGCCCTGTGAGAATTAGTTTGGCATGTGCTGTCTGGGCTAAATATTCTGCTAGAACCAAGCCAACATCCCCCAAACCACCAGCGATTAAGTACACTCCCCTTTCCCTGATGGAAATTTTTTCTTGAGTTGGTTCCTCAAGTTGTATTGGTTCAAAAGTTTGCACCCAACGATGTTTGCCACGGTAGGCAACTATATTTTCAGATGCCGTTTGAGTGAGTTCTGTTACAAGTTGGTCTATGAGTTGATTTTCTTGGGGTGTCCCTGATTCAGGAATGACTACATCAATATGACGACAGGTGACATTGGGATATTCTTGAGGAATTACTTTACACATTCCCATGACAGTTGCTTTTTCTGGACACAACTCTTCATCGCCATTCACCTCTTGCACATTGTTAGTTGCAAGCAGAATTTGCAGATCGTTGGTAACTTCTTGTTTTCCCAATGCCTGCGCCAGGAAAAGTAGACTATAAAAACCATTATTTTGACATTCTTCAAAAAACTGATGAGGTGATTCTGCGTGTGCGTTGGGGATCAGACTCCAAAAATGAGCGATCGCATTTGGTTTTAAATCCAATGAGTCAAGTTCCTTCAGTAAGGTATCATAATCACAGCTTGCTTGGGGATTAATTGCGTAACGGCGTTGGCGCAGCCTGTCTGTAGTACATTCGCCTAACTTGGTAAACTGTTCTCCAACCGTCACAGTGATGACATCATGACCCTGTAATTCTAGCTGTTTGGCAACTTGGGAACCAACTCCAATAGTATTAACAAAGACTAAGCAACATAACTTTTGTACTGATTTTAATGGTATGGGAGAGCGCTTCCAGGAGGGGATGTAGAACCAGTCGGCAATATTTGGGTTTTTGTGTAATGCTGGTTGCGATAGGGCCTTGCGCGGCTCACCTTGGAAGCATCGCGTAGCCAAGTTAGCTTCAGGATTGGCATCAATCCAGTAACGTTGGCGTTCAAAAGGATACGTCGGTAAGGGGATGCGATCACGTTGTTCATCGGCGTAAAAACCAGACCAGTCTACTTTTGTCCCTGCCAACCAAAGGCGACCCAATGTGTTCATTAAGAAGGCGACATCTGACTGTTGCTCGTAGGAATGCTGTAGGGAAGGGAGCATTACAGATTTAGCTCTATCGTCACTTTCTAAACATTGCGATGCAAAACTACTCAATGCCTGACCGGGCCCAACCTCCAGTAAAATGGGATTGTCTTTTTGGCATAACTGTTGCACTCCCGAAGCAAAGCGCACTGCTTGGCAGAGGTGCTTCACCCAATAACTGGGATCTGTTGCCTGGTCGGCTGTAATCCAAGTTCCCGTAACGTTGGATAAATAGGGAATTTTCGGGGGTTTGAGGCTAAAGGTTTGCACTAAATCGTGAAAAGTTGGTGCGATCGCCTCCATCATCACAGAATGAAAAGCATGAGAAGTCTGTAAACGCTTCCCAACTAAACCCCGTGTACTCAACTGTCTTTCCAATTTCTCAACAGCATCTGTGAAACCTGCAATCACACACAACGATGACCCGTTGATTGCAGATATGGAGATTTGATCGTTCAACAGAGGTTTTATTTCCTCCTCTGAGAGAGCGATCGCCAGCATTGCCCCACTTGGTAACTCTTGAATCATTTGCGCTCTTTTAGCTACCAAAGTTAAAGCGTCTTCTAGACACAAAACCTCTGCTAGAGTTGCTGCTACATATTCACCAATGCTGTAGCCAATCATTGCCGAAGGACGAATTCCCCATGATATCCACAATTGAGCTAAAGCGTATTCAATGACGAAGATAGCTGGTTGGGTGAGAAAAGTTTGATTCAGCTTTTGAGTGCTTACATCTGCTTGTTCTGTTCCACGACCTAGCATTTTTCGGAAATCTAGCCCAGCAGCAAGGGTATTTGGTTTATTTTCATTCTTACTGTTTCTCTTGGGATACAGAATATCTCGTAAATCAAGACCAAGCTGGGGTTTGAGGAGTTTGCAGCATTGGTCAACACAGGTGCGAAATGTTGGCTCAGTTTGGTAAAGTTCAAGAGCCATATCAATGTAATGGGTTCCCAATCCAGAAAACATGAAGGCAACAGGGCGTTCCTGAGTTTTCTGAGTACTGCTGAAAACTCGTTTAGGATCTTGAAGTGCGTTGACAGCATCTTGAATATCTCGGCAGACAACTGCACGCCGATAGTCGAAGTTTCTGCGCCCAACCTGCAATGTATAAGCCACATCAGCAAGATTTAAATCAGGGTATTCTTGCAAATAATTAGCTAGATTTGTTGTAGCCGTTTCCAGTGCTGAACTAGTTTTGGCGGATAACGTTAACAACTGCCAAGGGCGAGAAGAACTGGAAGCTTCGACAACTGGGGCTTCTTCAAGAACTACATGGACATTAGTTCCCCCTAACCCAAAGGAACTAACTCCTGCACGTCGGGGAGTGCCATTTGTTTCCCATTCCGAAAGTGTGGTATTGACGTAGAAAGGACTATTGGCAAAGTCAATTTCGGGATTAGGGGAAGTAAAGTGTAAGCTGGGAGGTATTTGTTTGTGCTTGAGTGCCAGAACAGTTTTGATTAATCCCGTTACACCAGCCGCAGTATCCAAATGCCCAATATTGGTTTTGACAGAACCAATGGCGCAGAATCCAATATTTTGGGTACTAGAGCGAAAAGCTTGTGTCAGGGCCGCAATTTCAATGGGATCTCCTAAGGCTGTTGCTGTACCGTGAGTTTCAACATAAGTGATAGTTTCTGGTTCTACTTCGGCTACTACTTGGGCTGTTCTAATTACTTTTGCTTGGGTATCGATGCGGGGAGCTGTATAGCTGACTTTAAGTGAACCATCATTATTGATAGCCGATCCTTTGATTACAGCATGAATGCGATCGCGATCGTTCAAAGCATCTTCTAATCGTTTTAATACCACAATACCTACACCTTCACCGCCCACAGAACCCTGTGCCTTAGCATCAAATGCACGGCAATGTCCATCGGGAGATAATATTCCCCCTTCTGTGTACATATACCCGTCTTTTCTTGTGGCACTTATGGCAACTCCACCAGCTAAAGCGATATCGCATTCACCATTCAGCAAGCTCATAATCGCTAAGTGAACAGCAACTAATGAAGTGGAGCAGGCAGTTTGCACGGCATAACTAGGGCCTTCTAAGTTAAGTTTGTAAGAAACGCGTGTGGTTAAATAGTCCTTATTAGCTGCTATTGTGAGTTGCTGAGGATCAATAGAATTGACGATATTTTGATTTAAATAAATATTAAGTAAGTAACTGCTCAGACTAGAACCGCCATAAACACCAATAACACCTTTATAAGTTTGTGAATCGTATCCAGCATTTTCCAGGGCTGACCAAGCACACTCTAGGAAAATTCGGTGTTGCGGATCTGTAATTTCTGCTTCTCTGGGATTAAAGCCAAAAAACTCTGCATCAAATAATTCTGCATCTTCTAATACAGCCTGTGCTTTTACATAATTATGCTCATTTAATATAGATGAACTTACACCTGCTGACAATAATTCTTCATCAGTGAAAAAAGAAATTGACTCCACGCCCTTTTGGAGATTATCCCAGAATTCATCAATGTCTTTCGCTCCCGGAAAGCGCCCTGTTAAGCCGATAATTGCTATTTCTGAACCAGTGAGAGAATTTGCTGCTGTGGTAATAGTCATAATTTTGAATAATACTTAAATATTTTCAAGAGATTTAATTTTTTGCCGCCGCTTTCTTTGTTGAGCTTTGCCATCGGCAATTCTTTCAGATGCAATGTGTGTCACATAAGAGGATGCTTGTTGATTTTTATCTTGATTCAAAGAATTTGCTAAAGAGTTTATAGTGGGATATCTAAATAGGTCGATAACAGATAAATTCTTTTTAAATATTTCACGTAGTTTGCTATGAACTTGAACTAAAAGCAATGAATGACCACCGAGCTCAAAGAAGTTGTCATAGATTCCTACATCTTCAACTTGAAGTACTTTTTGCCAAATATCAGCAATAGTTTCTTCTATTTCAGTTTGGGGTGGTTGATAAACTACCTCTAATTGGGGACGTGCGGTATCAGGTGCTGGCAAAGCTTTGTGATCGACTTTACCATTTGGCGTGAGAGGTAGTGCCTCTAGGATCACAAAAGCTGTTGGCACCATGTAGTTTGGTAACTTCAACTCTATGAAGTTACGCAGTTCAATAATTGTCAGTGTTTGCTCTCTGTGCAGAACTACATAGGCGACTATTCGTTGAGCATCTGCCACCACAACTACAGTTTCGCGTACTACTGGGTGTTGGCTAATAATTGCTTCAATTTCTCCTAGTTCAATGCGAAAGCCCCGAATCTTCACCTGATCATCAATACGTCCTAAGTATTCAATGTCTCCATTGGCTAAATAGCGAGCTAAGTCGCCTGTTTGATAAAGGCGTGCGTTTGGTTGATTACTAAAGGGATGAGAAATAAATCTTTCAGTAGTTAGTTCTGGTCTATTTAAATAACCTCGTGTCACACCAGCACCACCAACATACATCTCACCTTTAACTCCAATCGGTACTGGTTGTTGATATTTATCTAACAAATAAACTTGCAAGTCAGGAATTGGACGACCAATAATGCTTCCTAGTCCTACTTCCAAGTCTGCCTTTGTCAGTGGACGATATGTAACATGAACGGTTGTTTCTGTAATGCCGTACATATTGACTAACTGGGGAAACTGGTCGCCATGACGCTCAAACCAAGGTCTTAAACTCTCAAGTTGCAATGCTTCTCCACCGAAGATGACCAATCGCAGATTTAGCCTTTTGGCATTTCCTAAAGATTCCTCCACCTGTATGAGTTGGGAAAAAGCGGAAGGCGTTTGGTTAAGTACCGTAACTTGCTGTGTTAACAACAATTTGTAAAAGTCTTCGGGTGAACGACTCAGCCAATACGGTACTACTACGATTTTTCCACCATACAGCAGCGCTCCCCAGAGTTCCCAAACGGAAAAATCAAAGGCTATGGAATGGAACAGTGTCCAAACATCATCTTGAGTAAATTTATACCAATATTCCGTTGCTGCTAACAAACGAACCACATTGCTGTGATTGACTAACACGCCTTTGGGCTGACCTGTTGAACCTGACGTATAGATGATATAAGCCAAGTTATCACTTGTACATTCGCTGATTGGGTTTTGTGGGCTTTGCTGAGTGATACTTTCCCAGTCAGTATCTAAACAAATAACATTAGTTTGATGTTGTGGTAAATTCTTTATCAGGTGGTGCTGCGTTAGTAATACTGATACCTGAGCATCCTGCAATATAAAGGCTAAACGTTCTGCTGGATACGCTGGATCGATTGGTATATAAGCACCACCCGCTTTCAGTATGCCTAATATTGCAATCACCATAGAGAGCGATCGCTCTACACAAATCCCTACCAATACCTCTGGTTTTACTCCTAGCTGCTGCAAATAGTGGGCTAGTTGATTTGCTTTGGCGTTCAGTTCCCGATAGCTCAACTGCTCATCTTCAAATACTGCTGCGATCGCATTGGGTGTGCGTTCTACTTGAGTCTCGAATAACTCATGGATGCATTGCTGTCCAGGATATTCAACTTTTGTATCATTCCACTCTAGCAGTAATTGATATTTCTCCGGTTCTGTTAGCAGTGATAATTCTGAAATCCGTAGCTTTGGATTTAAAGCAATTTCTTCAAGCAAGGTCTGGAAATGTCCAGCTATCCGCTTGATAGTACTTTCCTCGAATAAATCTGTATTAAACTCCAAATTAACAAGAAGTTTTTGTGCTTTTTCTGTGATCTCTAGGGTCAAATCAAACTTTGCTGTGCCATTGTCAATATCTAGAAGACTTAAAGTCAAACCAGGTAATTCTAACGCAGACATTGGCGAATTTTGAAGCACAAACATCACTTGAAATAGTGGTGTGTGGCTTAAGTTTCGTTGTGGTTGCAGTTCTTCTACTAGCTGCTCAAAAGGTAAATCTTGATGGGCATAAGCTGCTAATGCCACTTTCCGCACACGAGTTAGTAACTCCTCGAAGGTAGGATTACCTGCCAAATTAGTTCGTAGTACAATCGTATTGATAAAAAAACCAATTAATCCTTCTAACTCTGTGCGATTGCGGTTAGCAACGGGTGAACCAACTACAATATCTTCACTACCTGTATAACGCCATAGAAGTGTTTGAAAGGCTGCCAGCAGAGTCATAAATAAGGTGCTTTCATACTGCTGGCTCAATTTATTTAAAGCTACAGATAACTCATAAGATAACTCAAACGAATAGGTGGCACCCCGGAAACTGCCAACAGCAGGTCGTGGGTAGTCAGTGGGTAACTCTAATAATTTGGGTGCGCCCTCTAACTGGTTTTTCCAATAAGATATTTGTGATTGCAGTATCTGTCCTTGTAGCCATTGCTTTTGCCATGCTGCAAAGTCTACATACTGTATTGGCAATTCCGAAAGCGGAGACGGTTGGCCTGTCGAGAAAGCTTCATAAAGTGCTGCGACTTCTTTAATCAGTACTCCCATTGACCAACCATCGGAGATAACGTGATGCATTGTGAATATTAGAACATATTCTATGTTGCTCAGTTGCAGCAAAGTAGCTCGGAGTAATGGAGCTTGACTCAAATTGAAGGGTTGTTGTATTTCTTGTATAACTAACTTTTTAACTTCAGCTTTTTGCTGAATATCAGGTAACTCCTCCAGATTGATAGTAGGTAAAGTCAAGCTTAAATTAGGAATAATTACCTGAACAGGTTTTTCTTCTATCGTTTCAAAAGTAGTTCGCAAAACTTCGTGGCGTCGGACGATTTCATTAAGAGTCTGCAAAAATGCAGCTTGATGAAGGAAACCCGTAAGACGCAAAGCTACCCAGATGTGATTAGCAAAATTACCAGGTTGTAATTGGTCTAAAAACCAAAGTCGCTGTTGACCAAAAGACATTGGATAAATGTGAACTTGGTTAACATCTTCTTGAAGTAGTTTCGCTAAAATTTCACGTTTTTTATCTGGTGAAAGTTCATTAATATTCTCGTGAGTATTGCTCATTGCTCAGACTCCTTTCCTGCTAACATTTTATTCAGCAGTAATTCAACTTCTTGATCTGAAATTTTATCGAGCTTTGCTAATACCTGTTGCCCATTAGTTCGTTCGAGTCTTTCAATCATGTTGATGTTATATTTTTCTCCAGAACTTTGGATATGTTCAATTATCAATACTTGCTCTATGATAGTAGGTGCTTCAAAAAAACTTTGCAGGGATAGGTCTACTTTAAACTCTTCGCGCAATCTAGAGAGAAGTTGAGTAGCTAATAGAGACTGTCCTCCCAAATCCAAAAAGCTATCATGAATACCTACTAGATTAATTCCCAGGATCTGTTGCCAAATTCGAGCAATAGTTGCTTCAATTTCATTACGAGGAGCAACATAATCATGACCTAGATTTGGGCGAGGATGGCTTGCTTGGGAGATACTAGCTGAAGCTGAGTTATCTTCCAAAATTTTTAATCCTTCTTCCAGATAGTTTAAAGAATTACTACGCTCAATTAAAGCTTGGAAATTTTGTGATGATACAATAACATGAGGTAAGGCACTTCCCAAAATCCGCTCAAAAGCATCGATACCTTCTTGGGGCATTATTCCTTTTTTTAGATGTTTTTGAAGTACATGTTGGATTTTATCTGGTAATATACTCTCCGTCTCCACTGACATCCCTATTTCTTGCCAAGCGCCCCAATCGATTGATATTGTTAATCGTTCAGAGGTGAAAGCGTGATTATATGCATATACATCAAGAAATGCATTAGCCGCACAGTAATCTACCTGTCCAAATTCACCCAATATAGAACTTTGTGATGAACACAATACGAAGAAATCTAGATTAATATTCTGAAAAACTTGCTCTAGTAATATCGTTCCTGTGACTTTTGGTGCTAAGACTTTGCTTGCTATATCCTGCGTTTTAAATTGGATGAGACCACCACCAGCAATACCAGCTGAATGGATAACACCATTAATGTGACCAAATTTTTCTATTGACTGAGTAATCACAGCGTGCATTTGTTCGGAATTAGTCACATCAGCGCTGATTACCAAAACTTCTGCGCCGAGAGCCTCCAATAATTGCACTTTACGAATTATAAGGCTAACTCTATCTTGTTCATCATGAGTTGCTAACCATTCAGACCAATTATCTTTTTCGGGAATACTCTTTCGCCCAACTAGAATTAACTTAGCCTGTACTGTTTTTGCTAGATGTTCTGCTAATACTAAACCAATACCACCTAGTCCACCAGTAATTAAGTAAACCCCTCCTTCCCTTAACTTAGTTTTATCAGCTATACTCTTTTCCAAACGTACCTTCTCAAAGGATTGAATCCAGCGATGATATCCACGATAGGCAACTATGTCATCGGTTTGGTCTGCTGTAAATTCTGTTATGAGATTGTCTAAAACTTTTTTTCTTGGCAGGGTTTCTGAAGAAGGGATTATTATATCGATAGTGCAGCAATTTATATTTGAATATTCTTTTGGAATTACCTTACATGGGCCTAATACAGTTGCCTTAGAGGGGCATAATTTTTCTGAGCCAGTTACATCATATAAATTACTGGTTACAACCATCAGCTTCAGAGAATTGCTAATATCTTGTTTTCCTAATGCCTGCGCTAAAAAAAGCAGGCTCCAGAAACCGAGATACTGACAATCTTCAAAAATTTGATGTTGTGTTTGTTTGTCTAGCTCTTGAGAGAGTAAGATATCGTTAGGAGTAACGCTCCAAAAATGAGCAATCCCTTCTGGAGTCCAATTCTGCTCTCGTAGTGCTTGAAGCAAGGCATCATAGTCATCTCTTTGTTGAGGATTAATGGCATATCTACAGTCACTGAGTTTGGCAAAATTGTCTCCGACCTTAACGGTAATGACATCCTGACCTTGTTGTTTGAGTCGTTCGGCAATTTCTGCTCCAACTCCATAGGTATCGACAAACACTAGCCAGGATGACTGTTGCTGTACCAGTTTTTCCTTTCCAAAAAGCTCCAGTAGTGTAGATTGCTTCCAGCGAGGAATGTAGAACCAGTCAGCAATATCTGGTTTCTTGTCAAAGTCTAAGGTTTTTTGCGATGTCATTGTCAGAGGTGCATTTCGATTTCCCTCAAGCCAGTAACGCTTGCGCTCAAAAGGATAAGTAGGTAAGGGTACACGATGACGCTTTTCATCTACGTAAAAACCAGACCAATTAATTTGAACTCCTACTACCCAAAGCCTACCCAAGGTGTTGAGTAAAAATGCTACATCTGATTGTTGTTCTTGAGGATGCCGTATAGAGGTTAGTGTTATTAGTTCATCTGCTTGATGTTGTTTAGCCAAACTACTTAGCGTCCGTCCCGGCCCAACTTCCAACAGTATTCGCTCTGACTGTTCGAGCAACTCACTCATCCCTTGACTGAAGCGTACTGGTTGCCTTAAATGCCTCGCCCAATAGTTAGGGTCTATTGCTTCGGCTGCGGTAATCGAAGTTCCGCTGACATTGGACACAAACGGAATTTTCGGGGGATTAAGTTTTACTTTTTGCAGCGACTGCATGAAAGTCTCAATGATGGGTGACATCATTTGAGAATGAAAGGCATGGGAAGTATCCAAGCGCCGACAACCGATACCTAGTTGTTGTAGCTTTTGTTGTAATTGGTCTATTGCTTCTTCTGAACCGGATACCACGCAGGAAGAAGGTGCGTTACTCGCGGCTAAAGAGATTTCCTTTTCTAGCAGTTGTTGTACCTTTTGTTCTGGAAGTTGAACCGAGAGCATAGCACCACTCTTGCACTGCTGCATGAGTTTTCCTCGGGTAGCTACTATTGCCAAGGCATCTTCCACAGAGAAAACTCCTGCCACTGTGGCAGCTACATACTCTCCTACACCATGACCAATCATAGTCTCAGGATGCACACCCCAGGCCATCCATAACTTGGCTAGAGCATATTCAATTACAAACAGTGCTGGTTGAGTAATTGCTGTTTGCTGCAACTTTTGTGCTGCTTGTTGAGCTTTTTCTTCATTTGGATAGAGGACTGTACGCAAGTCTACTTCCAAGTGAGGTTTGAGCAGCTCGCAGCAGTAATCAACTTGCTCTCTAAATACTGTTTCAGTTTCATATAATTCCCGACCCATATTTACATATTGCGAACCTTGTCCAGAAAACATAAATACAACTGAACGATTACAAGGTTCTTGGTAATGGGTGAAAGCTCTTTGAGGGTCTTGCAGTGCCTCGATTGCATCTTCTTGGTTTTGGCAAACTACCATTCGGCGATGGTTCAAAGTCCAGCGACCTATTTGTAAGGTATGAGCAACATCAGCAAGATTTAAATCTAAATGCTCCTTGAGATGATTAGCCAAATTTTCTGTAGCAGTTTCCAGTGCAGTGCTAGTTTTAGTTGAGATTAATAATAACTGCCAGGGTCGAGAAGAACTAGAGGGTTTAATTATGGTTGCTTCCTCTAAAATTACATGGGCATTTGTGCCGCCAAAACCAAAAGCACTAACTCCAGCACGGTGAGGAGTGCCATTGCTTCTCCATTCAGACAATGTGTTGTTAACGTAAAAAGGACTATTAGCAAAATCTATCTGGGGTGATGGTTCTTCAAAGTTTAAGCTAGGTGGTATCTGTTTATGTTTGAGAGCTAAGACGGTTTTGATTATACTTGCAACTCCAGCAGCTTCGTCCAAATGCCCAAGGTTGGTTTTCAAAGAACCGATCGCACAAAAGCCCTTTTTCTGAGTTTTACTCCGAAAAGCTTGTGTCAAAGCTGCAATTTCCACCGGATCACCAAGAGTTGTTCCAGTCCCATGAGCCTCTATATAGGTAATTGTTTCGGGATCAACCTCAGCCATAATCTGAGCGGCTCTAATCACTTTTGCCTGACCATGAATGCTGGGTGCAGTGTAGCTAACTTTGTTAGCGCCATCATTATTAATGGCGGAACCTTTGATGATCGCATGGATGCAATCTCCATCTGCGATCGCTTCTTCTAAACGTTTTAAAACTACAATACCCAGACCCCTTCCTCTCGGACATCCCTTGGCTTTTGCATCAAAAGCACGGCAATGTCCATCAGGAGATGCAATCCCTTCTTGCTGATATATATAACCAACTGCTTCTGAAATTGAGACTCCTCCAGCCAAAGCAACATCACACTCGCCACTTAGCAAACTTTGACAGGCTAAATGTAAAGCAACCAATGAACTTGAGCAGGTGGTTTGAACTGCATAACTCGGTCCTTGTAAATTTAATTTGTAAGAAGCAAGTGTAACGGAAGCTGGAGAGACTCCTTTCTCTATTTGTTGTTGACCAACAGAGTCTACAATCTCGGAATTTGAATAAATATTAGGTAAATAACCGCCAAAACCAATACCAGCGTAAACTCCTATCGGCTTATTGTAAGCTTCGGAACTGTAGCCAGCATTTTCAAGTGCTGTCCATGCATATTCCAAAAAGAAACGGAGTCCGGGGTCCATAATTTCAGCTTCTCTAGGATTTATGCCGAAGAATGAAGCATCAAACAAATCTATACCCTCAACTACACCCTCTGCCTTGACATAATAAGGGTTTGCAAGGAGAGCCGAATCTACACCTAAATCTTTTAGCTCTTGGTCAGTGAAAAAATGAATTGACTCTACTCCGTTTCGGAGATTTTGCCAAAATTGTTCAATATTTTGAGCTTTTGGGAAACAGCCACTCATACCAATAATAGCTATTTCTAAACCTGTTTTTTTGCTTGAATAATCTACTGAAATTCCCATTGTTTTTCTAGCTTTTTAAATTATTTCAATATTTTGATGTTGTTTTTTTACTAAACGTTGTTTGAATCTAGCTTTACCAGCTTCTAGCTTTTGATTTAGTTCATTACCTTCAGCAGCAAATGCTTCATCCGGCTTTTCTCCTTGACTGAAATATTGTGATAAAGAACTGATGGTTGGATACTTGAAAAGGTCAGTTATTGCTAAATTCGCTTTCAAAAGTTCACGTAGTTTGCTATAAACCTGAAGGACATTTAACGAATGACCGCCGATATCAAAAAAGTTATCTTGGATACCTACTTTTTTAATATTCAGTGCATTCTGCCAAACCTCAGCTATTATCCGTTCCACGTCATTTCGCGGCATCACATAAGTAGTTTCCAATTCCGGGCGCAAATCATCCGGCTGAGGTAATGCCCGACGGTCTAACTTTCCACTGGGAGTTAAAGGTAGTGACTCTAACAGCATGAAAGTAGAGGGTAACATATAGTCTGGTAATCTTCCTTTCAAATAACTTCGTAGTTCTGAATCATAAATTTTGAATGCTAAACTCTCCTGAAAATCTGCATACTCAGCACTGGGAACAATGTAAGCAATTAAGCGTTTGTCGCCTGGAATATCCTCTCTGACAACAACTACATTTTCACTCACAGCCGGATGCTGACTCAGTAGCATCTCAATCTCTCCTAATTCGATTCGGAAACCACGAATCTTTACCTGATGGTCAATCCGTCCCAGAAATTCAATATTTCCATCAGGAAGCCATCTCCCTAGATCTCCAGTTTTATAGATTAAATCTTTGCGATTTCCTGGTAATTTCTGACTCGCATCTGTAAAAGGATTAGGAACAAAGCTTAAATTGGTTTTTTCTTGATTTTTCCAGTATCCATCACCTACACCAATTCCCGATACACAAATCTCTCCAGCAGCACCAATAGGTAATAGTTGCATTTGCTTATCAAGAATGTATAGATTTAAGTTTGCTAATGGTTTACCTATTGGAACTGTTCGCTGATTTTCATCAAAAGGCTTGTCAACAATAAACTGGGTGATATCATCAGCAGCTTCAGTTGGGCCATAGGCGTTAACAATTTTGATAGAGGGATAGATCTTCAGCCACTTATTTACCCAACTAACCGATACTGATTCTCCTACAACCATCATCCATTTCAAATCAGGTAATTCTCTTTCGGTAATCGGTAGTTGGAAAGTATATTCAAGTAAGCTCCCAAATAATGCTGGTACTAATTCAACGACTGTAATTTTTTCTGATTTCAGTACTTTAAATAGTTTATCAGGAATGGCAACGGTTTCAATATCTACTATTACCGTCTTTCCTCCAATTAAAAGCGGAGCTAAAAATTGCCATACAGAAATATCTGTGGAAGCAGGAGCGCTTTGAAGAAAACAAAAATCTGGGTTTAAATGTAACTCATCAAATTGAGCATAGATATGATTTACTGCACCATCATGTCTGACAATTGCCCCCTTTGGTAATCCTGTAGACCCTGAAGTATAAAGCATATAAGCTGGGTCATTAGCATCATTAATATGTTGGATGTTATTAATCGTTAGATTATCAAAAGCAAGTTTATTATATACCTTTAAGCCTGTTTCATTTATAGGTTTTATTTGGTCAGATAAAATATCATCTAAACAAATAATTGATTCTAAGTTTAAACAATCCTCTACTAAGCTAGGTAATAAATTTATTAATGAGTAATCTGTGGCGATAAATCTAACTTCGCTATTAGATAGCATATATTTAATTCGATTTGGTGGGTAAGTACTATCAATGGGTACATACGCTCCACCTGCCTTATATATCGCCAGGATAGCAATGAGAAAATTGATATCGCGGTCTTTAAAAATTCCTAAAAACTCTCCTTTCCGAACTCCTAATTTTCGCAAAAATTCTGCTAACTGATTAGCTTTATTATTGAGTTCCTGATAGGTTAATTTAGTTTGTTGATGAATTACAGCTATATTGTTCGGACTTTGAGATACTTGTTTTTCAAATAATTCATTTATTGTTTGCTCAACTGGATATTCTTTAACTTTATTATTGTATTCCTTGAGAAGTTGTTGCTTGTCATTATTTTGCAATAAAGCAATATCCGATATTTTAGTATCAATGTTATTAATAATATTTTCAAGCAGATTAATATAATATCTACTCATTAATCTGATATTTTCGGCTTGAAATAGCTGTTCGCTATATTCAATAGTAGCAATAATAATTTTATCATCAGCCTTAAAAGAAATGGTTATATCATTATTTAGTTCAGTTAAATCTGTTTGAGAATGGATATTTTCTAATAAAATTACTATGTCATAAATCGCAGAGCGGTTAGGATTTTTTGGTATCTCTAACAATTTAATTAATTCATCAAAATCATAATTCTGATGACTATAAGCACCTATTATAGAACTTTTGGCTTGAAAAAGAAAATCTTTGAATGAAATTTCAGGTGTAACCTGATTACGTAAGGGAAGAATCTTACTATTTATGCCATTCTTAGCGATTTTGTCCGATAAAGGGATTCCGATAATAACATCATAATTCCCAGTATATTTTTGCAAAAATATATTTAATGTAGATATAAGTATTATATAAATTGATAAGTAAGAACCCTTAGATAGCTTAATAATTGCTTGAGATAAATCCTTTGTTAACTTAAAGCTAAAAGATTGATTTTTGCCACTATAAACCAAAGGTCTCACATAGTCGAGCATGAGATTTGTTTCTGGCAATTCTCCCGATAGTTGGTTTATCCAATAAATTTTTTGGCTAAATAAGTTAGTTGGCTCTAAATCTCTGCTCATACCTTTCCTTAAATTTAATTGATTACCGGATAATAAGTTCTAGTACCTCAATATAGTTTTATACACATTCACTAAAAGCTTTTTCAATGACTGAGCAACCATTTTGTAATGTAGACATATCTATTACTAACGGAGGCAATATTTTAATGACAGTATCATTCCTACCCGCTAATTCAACTATTAATCCGAGTTCAAAACAACGCGATGTTATGCTTCTAGCAAAAGTATTACCACCAAAATTTTTCACATCAATCCCCCAAATCATGCCGATTCCCCGGATTGTTAAGTTCTCACTAATTGATGCTATTTTCTCAGTGAGAAAGTTTTTCAAAAAAAGCTCTTTAGTTTTGACATCCTGTTCCAGATTACTACTTTCTCTATACTCTAAAGCAGCAGTCGCTCCGATAAATGCTAATTGATTACCTCTAAAAGTACCATTATGCTCACCCGGTTCCCATATATCACACTCTGGCTTAATTAATAATAGCGACATGGGAAATCCATAGCCACTAATAGATTTAGAGAGTACTACAATATCAGGAACTATACCTGCTCTTTCAAAAGAAAAGAAAGACCCTGTTCTACCGCAGCCCACTTGAATATCATCGCAAATTAATAAGATATCATGATCGTTGCATAATTTTCTGAGTCGTTGCATCCATTCAATAGGAGCTACAACAACTCCACCTTCAGCTTGGACTGTTTCAAAGATGATTGCTGCTGGTTTTTCAATTCCCGAATTTACATCATTTAATACTGTTTCTATATATTCTATTGTGTCAAAACTTTCCATAAATCCATAGGGATAAGGCATGAAAGTTACATTACTTGCTGTACCAATTGCCCCTGCTCGAATTCCTGTATTGCCACTAATGGATAGGCTACCTAAAGTCATTCCATGATATGCCCCCATAAAAGAGAATATACCCGATCTTTGCTTGACTTTTCGTGCTAACTTTAAAGCCGCTTCAACCGCATTTGTTCCTGTCGGCCCACAAAATTGAATACGATAATCTAATTTTTTAGAACTTAGTACTAACTCATCAAACTTAGCTAAGAACTTCCCTTTAGCTGAAGTATACATATCCAAGCCATGTGCGATTCCATCGGCATATAAATATGACATGACTTTTTGTTTTATATAGTCATGATTATGTCCATAATTTAAAGCTCCTGCTCCGGCAAAAAAATCAATATACTCTTTACCTGAGTCAGAATAAATGATAGAACCTTTAGCTCTATGAAATATATCAGGAAAATTACGACAATAGCTTCTGACGTTGGATTCACACTTCTCAAATATATTCATGAGATTCTTTTGTTAGAATTACAGATTGAGGATGTACACTTCATATCTTTGGCATAATCTTTTTAAGAAACATAATTTAGATAAGATTTATAAAATTTAAAAATAATTTGAGGAGGTACTTTGAATACTAAACCCATAGTTAGTAAAAAGTTATAGTATAAGTTTTGAACTGGCATCCCTTTTTTGATAGCTGCCATATAGTGGCAAGTCATGACAATAGGGTGGTAAATTAGTTTTTTGATTGCTTTTTTCATATTCTTTAATTAATTCTACATATTTTCCCATTGTTAAACTACATAATTCAATTCCCTTCTTGTTACTAAATTTTTTTGCATATATTTTTAAATTAGGGGATAAGTTTTGCAAATATTCTAAAGACCATTTATCAAAGCTCTCCCAATTTTTAATCGCTCCTGAGATAACAACTGGTTTTCCACAGTTAACATAATTTGACTTAAATTCTTGGCTAGTTAGCTTATATCTTCGCTCTATGTTATTTTTATTTAAGATGATCATGCTTTCTACCTTTTCTTGTTTACAATTATTTAATTTTTAATTTAATTTGTGACGATGCAAAAAAGAATATTATCTAGATAAAGAATCTTTACTTCTCAATACAGTTCAGTTAAGGGCTACTGACAAAAGTTTTGGGTTTTTAAGACGCGATAAATCGCCGTCTATACAAGTGTTTTGGTCTTATCCGAAATGTATTGCTTTACCTTTTTTATTTATTACACTGTGCTGGAATAATTTAATTTGATAAGGCAAAAGCCCAATCAAACGATGCTTCTTGTTCTACAAGTGAAGCGATTTGCTCTTGCTCTGGTGTCAACAAAGGTAAGTTTTTAATTTTAAAGTGAGGGTTAGTTATCAAGCCTTGCAGCAGCATTTCAATATCTTTGAGGATGCCAGTAATTGTTACAGTATCAAATCTTCTAGAATCATAGGAAATAGCGATTAATAACTCTTTATTTGGATAGACAACTAAATTCAGAGGATAGTTATTTCGGTAATACAATTCTGTGTGTTGAAATTCTATGTTTCCCTGCCAATCTCGGATAAATTCGCTGACTGGGAAGTTTTCAAGCACCACAATACTTTCAAATAGAGTTAATTTTTTAGGAATTTCACTCCAGTTGTGAACTTCTGTTAATGGAGTATATTCATAATCGCGTACCTCAACTAATTGAAGCTGAAAGCGTTGTAACCATGATAGAAAAAGCTGCTCAGGATCTATATTTACATGGATGGGCAAAGTATTAACAAACATACCAACCATTGATTCCACTCCATGCAAATCTGCTGGTCGTCCGCTAACAGTGCAGCCGTACAATATATTATTGCGACAAGTGTAGCGACTAAGAAGAATTGCCCAAATACCGTTAATTATGGTAGCAAGCGTAAGACGGTTTTGTTTAGCAAAAAACTGTAGGGCTTGTGTATTAGTTGATGATAACTGAATTATTTCTTCACTATACCTTACTTCCTGGTTAGATGATTGGTCAATTTCATCTATTTTTTCTATATAAGTCAAAGGAGTTGGTGCTTTGATACCCTGTAATGCTTGCCGCCAAAAAAGTTCAGCTTTCGATATATCTTGTTGCTGTAACCAATCAATGTAGTCCCGAAAAGGACGAGTAGGCGCTAAAGAAATTTCTTTATCTTGACAAAGCATTCCATAAGTTTCCACAAACTCTTGGAATACTAGCGAACCACCCCAACCATCAATAATGATGTGGTTAAAACTCCAAATATATATATACTTTTCATCCGTAGAACGAATTAAAGTATGACGCATCAAACATGGTTGGGAAAAGTCCAAACTTTTTTGGCGATCACTAACAATAAAAGCGTCAAGTTGTACCTTTTGTTCAACTGAATTTATATTAGACCAGTCATAAAAACTTAGGGGCACTTTTACTTGATTGTACACAATTTGTAGCGGATTTTCAATTTCTTCCCAATAAAATCCGGTACGTAAAATGGGATGACGATCCATTACAAGTTGCCAAGCTTTTTCAAATGCCTCTATATTCAGATTGCCATTCACTGTAAAGACATGCTGGAAAAAGTATAAGGACAATTCGCTATCAAACAAACAGTGAAATAGCATCCCCTTTTGTACAGGCGTTAGTTCGTATATGTCTTCAATATTTTTTGTTTCCATTCCGTTGTTTTCTACCTTTTTTGGTTAATTTTTAAGAGTAAATTATCCAATTGTTGTTGGTTCAATTTGGCTCTGGGGAAATCAGATGGTGTATATTTTTCGGACTCTACAGGCTGATCCTGAATCTGTGTGAGGTGTACCTCTTTTACTACTAAGTCCTGTTCAGGTTGGATAGTGTCAGTAATACACAAATCTATTGCTAATTCAGTAATTGTCTGGTAATGAAAAAACTGTTGAGATGTTAACTTTAAACCTGCTTGGTTAGCTTTGGCAGCAATTTGAATTGTATTGATTGAATTTCCTCCCAACTCAAAAAAGTTGTCGTGGATACCTATCTTGTCAATTCCCAAAATTTCTTGCCAAATATCAGCTAGTATTTGCTCAATTTCGTTTTCGGGAGCAATGTAATCATTACCTAAATTCGGGCGGGGGTGTTTGGCTTTAGAAAGATTCACTGTAGATAATTTTGAATCTAAAAGCCTTAATTTTTCTTGTAAATACTGAGGAGAATTATTTTGCTTAATTAAAGCTGGTAAATCTTGGGTTGAAACAACAATATGAGGTAGCCTAATCCCCAGAATACGATTAAAAGCATCGATACCTTCTTGAGTTAATATGCCTTTTTTTATACTTTCGGCACGTTCTTGTTTAATATTATCTGGTAATACAGTTTCTACTGCAAACCCAACTTCTTGCCACGTATCCCAACTGATGGATGTTGTTAATCGGTTGGAGGTGGAATTATGATAGTGAGCATAAGCATCTAGAAAGGCATTAGCTGCACAATAATCTATCTGTCCAAATTCACCTAAAATAGAAGTTTTAGACGAACAAAGTACAAAGAAATCTAGATTTATATTCTTGAAAGCCTCTTCTAATATGAGTGTACCTTTGACTTTTGCAGCTAAAACATTGCTGGCTATGTCCCGTGTTTTGAGTTGGGTAACGCCACCACCAGCAATACCAGCCGCATGGATTACACCATTAATTTGACCGAATTTTTTTAATGATTGAGTAACTACTAATTGCATTTGTTCAGAATTAGTTACATCAGCAGTTTTAACTTCCACCTCTGCCCCCAATTCCTCAAGCGATCGCACTTTTTGGATCTTCCGACTGATAGAATCTTGGCTATCATGGGCTTCTAGCCATTTTTCCCACTCACCGCGCTCAGGAAGCCCCCTTCGTCCGATGAGGATTAACTTAGCTTTTAGTGTCTTTGCAAGATGTTCTGCTAATACTAAACCAATTCCCCCAAGTCCCCCAGTAATTAGGTAAACTCCGCCTGGTTTTAACTTAGTGTCTCCAGCAATGCACTTATCTAATGGTACTGCTTTAAAGCTTTGAATCCAACGATGAGAACCACGGTAGGCAACAATTTCATTACTTTGTTGTAGTGTTAATTCTGCTACCAAACTATCTATGATTTTTTGGGATAAAGGAGTTTGAGCAGAATGAATTACTAAATCAACACTACTGCAATTGATATTCTGATATTCCTTGGGAATTACTTTGCATGGCCCTAATACTGTAGCTTTCTCTGGGCATAAATTTTCATCGCCGATGACATCATGTATATTACTAGTTACAACCATCAGCTTGAGGGAATCCCAAATATCTTGTTTTCCTATTGCTTGTGCTAAAAATAGCAAGCTATAAAAGCCGAGATCCTGATAATCTGCAACCTCATTGTTGAGCAAAGAATCATTTGGTGTAAGACTCCAAAAATGAGCGAAATGCCATCCGGCACGCTCCGCGAACGCATTTGGCTTAAAATCCTGCTTTTGCAGTTCTTGAAGTAATGTATCGTAATCATCTTGTTGTTGCGGATTGATGATATACATCCGTTCATTGAGCTTGTTAAAGTGTTCACCCACCCGTACAGTAATTACATCTTGATGCTGTTGTTCAAGTCGTTGGGCAAATTCAGTTCCTACTCCATAATTATCCACAAAAACTAAGCAACGCAACTTTTCTCTAGTCGCTTCTTTTTCTTGGAAAAACTCAATGTTAATAGATTGTTTCCATACCGGAATATAAAACCAGTCAGCAATATTTGGCTTTTTATCTAATGATTGCTGTGATGCTGTTGGCGAAATGGAATCTAGTTCAATAGAGTAACGCTGATTTTCGACGGGATGAATTGGTAAATTTTTATCTAACGATATTGAGTCAATCCAGTAACTCTGACGTTCAAAGGGATAAGTTGGTAAGGGGAGACGATGACGGCGTTCCTTGTCGTAAAAACTTGACCAATCTATCTTAATTCCCAACATCCACAGGCAGCCCAAGGTATTAAGTAAAAATGCTATATCTGAATGCTGCTCGTGAGGATGAAGTATTGAAGTCAGCACAGTTAATTCTTGAAGAATCCAAGCCTTTCTACAACCAATTTCTAGTAGAATTCGTTGATTGTCTTTGAGTAACTCTGGAATTTCTAGATTTAAATTGATTGGTTGCTGTATTTGTGCCCAATAGTTAGGATCTATTGCTTCAGTTTGAGTAATCCAAATGCCACTAATATTGGATATAAATGGAATTATTGGAGGATTGAGTCTGACTTTTTTTAATAACTCTGTAGAAGACTCACTTGCCACTAATGCTAAGGCATCTTCAAGAGAAAAAACACCGCCTAAAGTAGCAGCAACATATTCACCAATACCTTGCCCAATCATTGCTTGAGGAGAAATCCCCCAGGATATCCACAACTTAGCTAAAGCATACTCAATAACAAACAGGGCACTTTGAGCAAAGCGAGTTTGTTGGAGTTTCTCTACTGCGGTTTTCTGCTCAGATTCGTTAGGATAAATTACGGAACGCAAATCTAACTCTAGATGTGGTTTTAATATCAGGCAGCACTGCTCTACCTGCTTGCGGAACATCGGCTCAGTTTCGTAGAGTTCTTTGCCCATGTCTGCATACAGCGCACTTTGTCCAGGAAAAATGAAAGCAACGGAACGAGTTCCTAACTCTTGAAATTGACTTATAACTCGTTCTGAGACTGGCTGATTCAATGCCTTAATTGCATCCTGGGTATCGGAGCAAACTAATATTTGCCGATAATTAAAGTCTCTACGCCCCACTTGCAAGGTATAAGCTACATCTGCAAGATTCAAATCGGGATGTAGCATCAGATGTTGGCTTAGATTCTGCGTGGCAGTTTCTAACGCAGACTCGGTTTTTGCAGAAACTACTAACAATTGCCAAGGACGGGAAGCACTAGAAGCTGGAAGGGTTGGGGCTTCTTCTAGAACTACGTGGGTATTGGTTCCGCCCATTCCTAAAGAGCTAACACCCGCACGGCGGGGAGTCGAGCCTGTTTTCCATGCAGTTAACTTGGTGTTGACGTAAAAAGGACTATTGGCAAAATCAATTTGAGGATTAGGCTGTTCAAAGTTTAAGCTTGGCGGAATTAACTGATGCTTGAGAGCCAATGCCGTCTTGATTAATCCTGCAACTCCGGCGGCGGCATCTAAATGACCAATATTCGTTTTGACTGAACCAATGGCGCAGAAATTCTTTTTCTCGGTACTAGCACGAAAAACTTTAGTCAGGGCAGCAATTTCAATCGGATCGCCCAAAGCTGTACCGCTACCATGAGCTTCAATATAGCTGATTGTCTGCGGTTCTACCTCTGCTAACATTACCGCTTCAGCGATCGCTTCTGCTTGACCATCTACACTAGGCGCTGTGTAGCCAACTTTCATCGAACCGTCGTTGTTAATTGCCGCACCTTTAATGACAGCATATATGCAATCGCCATCTGCGATCGCATCTCTGACTCGTTTGAGAACAACTATCCCCACACCATTACCAACAGTTGTTCCCTGCGCCGCAGCATCAAAAGCATGACAACGACCATCAGGAGATAGTGGCCCTCCTGGTTCATATAAATAACCAGTTTTTTGAGGCAATCGGATAGAAACCCCTCCCGCCAAAGCCATATCACATTGATAATTTTGCAAACTTTGGCACGCGAGGGTAGTAGCAACTAATGATGTAGAACAAGCTGTTTGAACAGTAATACTTGGGCCAGTTAGATTTAATTTATAAGAAACCCGTGTAGAGAGAAACCCTTTATCATTTCCAATCAACTTTTGGTATGATTGCGCTGACCCTAATTGGTCATTTTTTAAATCAAAGAATAAATAATTATTTAAGCTAGCACCAGCATAAACACCAATTCTGCTTTCACACTTACTTGAGTCGTAACCAGCATTTTCTAAAGCTGACCAAGCGCATTCTAAAAACAGGCGATGTTGAGGATCTGTTACTTCCGCTTCCTTTGGATTCAAATCAAAGAATGCAGCATCAAATAAATCAATATTTTCTAAAACACCACCAGTTTTAACATAATTACTATCATTAACAACCCTCGGAGGTACACCAGCATTTATTAACTCTTCATCTGTAAATAAAGATAACGACTCCACGCCATCTTGTAAATTTTGCCAAAAAGATTCTATGCTGGTGGCTCCAGGAAAACGCCCCGCCATCCCGATAATAGCAACTCCTTCCATTAATTCATAATTTTTTTCAGTATCATCTTGTTTATTCATATCATTAAACCTTTATTTTTTTCCCTGGTTTAGAAACCAAATTAAAATCGAATACCAATTATCTCTCTTACTCTGCGTTCTCTGCGCCTCTGCGGTTCGTCTAAGAGACGCGATAAATCGCTACAAGTGTTTTGGTTTTACCTTAACTGGATGGAACAACAATCTAATCGATTACTTGAAATTGTACATACCCAGGAACAGCCTGAATTCGAGTTAAATCATTTTCAAAAATAACTGAATTGCCATTTTTATCAACTTCCTTAAACCCAGCAAACTTATAAGATATGTACATCATTCTATTGCGATCGTTTGGTACAAACTCAGCCAAAAGACGAACATCATTACTTTGAGCCAAACTCACAACATGATTCAACATAATTGTCCCCACCCCTCTTGACATAACGCGACAAGACATTAGCAAAAGCTTTATCGTCCATGACTGAGGCTGACATTCAATCAGAATCAAACCGATTTTTCCATAGCTTCCATACTTATCTTCCAGACTTGCAATTAGCAGTTTATGGTTTTCTGATTGGCGAAAATGATTGAGTTCGTCATAAGAGTAGGTATAACCAGTTGTGTTTAATTGGTTGGTTCGTAGTGTTAACTCTTCTGCACGCTGTAAATCTTCTTCTTGAGGAGAAGAGATAGTAAAATTCATATTGAGAGTAGCCAAGAATTCGTCTGTTGTGCCAATAAATTCTTTCTCGGCATTTTGCCGCTCAATATCACTAATATACATCAACCTTCTAATCCGTGAATCGTCCGTAATAAAACGGGGATTCATGATTGGCATATCTAGAATATTGTTGATCTCATCTGCATTTATACACAGGATTTTTGGGCAGGTAAATTTAACTTCTTCTAGTTCAAATAATTGATCGTCGATAAATGCGATCGCATCCATTCCAATATTAAGTAACTTAGCAATTTCTTGTAAAGAAGAAGCCTTAGAATTCCAATTTATTTGGGGATATAAAAAATACTCTTTTAAACCAAACTCTTCTAATTTAGCTATTGTTGTAGCGTAATCATTCTTACTAGCTATAGATTGTAGTATACCACGATTATCTAACGTGTGAATAAGATTTATGATATTTTCTCGCAAAGATACTTCCTTATCTTCCAGCAAAACTCCATGCCATAAGGTGTTATCTAAATCCCACACGACACATTTAACGAATTTTTTGTCTTTTTGTTTACTATTTAAATCTTGTTCTTGAATACTAATCATATCTTACACTTTCTCAGCTAATTTATTACCTAAACTACTAGTAACACTTGCAAAAAGATAATCTTGATAACCTGACTCTGCAATAGTAATTTCTTGAATTTGAGTACTACCTTCAATAATTTCCATAATTTTAGAGTCTCGTAGATACCTCTCAACTGGGTAGTCACTACTACAACCATTACCACCATGAAGTTGGACGGCATCATTAGCTATTTTCGTAGCCACCGTGGATGCAAAATACTTAGCAATAGAAGTCTCTGTAATCGAGTTAGGATCGTTAATATCTTTGAGATAACCAGCTTGATAACATAACAATCTTGCTGCTTTCACGTTAGTTATCATCTGAGTTATCTTTTGGCGAATTAATTGATGTTCTTTTAGGTAAACGCCAAACTGTTTACGTTCATTTGTATACTTGATACAAGCTTCTAAACAAGCTTGAGCAATACCTACACAACCAGATGCCACGCTATATCTACCATAATCAAGCGCAGTAGAGGCAATGTAGGAAAATCCAAAACCTAATTTCCCTACTAAATTTTCTTGAGGAATTTGACAGTTATTAAACTGCAATTCTGCTGACATTGAAGCCCTAACACCTAAAATGCCAGACATTGCTTTGACTGAAAACCCTGGAGTATTTTTTTCAACTAAAAAAGCAGTGGGTTTACCGTCGTATTTTGCAAAGACTAAAAAGATATCTGCTATTTGCCCATAGGTAATCCATTTTTTATGTCCATTTAATATATAAGCATCACCGACAAGTGCTGCTGTTGTTTCTACACTTTTAGCATCGCTACCTACATTGGGTTCGCTTAGTGCAAAAGCAGCGATAATTTCTCCAGATGCAAATTTGGGCAGCCAATACTGTTTTTGAGATTTATTACCCCATTTACACAAAGCATGAGAAACCATGTTGTGAACTGTCAACAAACTCCGCACAGAAGAACATCCCCGGCCAATTTCTTCGTTAAGAATGCCATAGGTAATCATGTCCATCCCTATGCCGCCATATTCTTGAGGTAATATGGCACCGAGGAAACCACGTTGAGCTATTTTCTTAATTAATTCTGGCGGAGTAAATTCTTTCCTATCCCATTCGCCAGCATTAGCAAATATTTCTTCATTAACAAAAGCTTTAAATTCAGCTTGAGCGTTTTTTTGTTGATCAGATAGTTCTAGTTTCATAATATGATTATTTTCAATAAATCGAGCGATATTAAGAAATAGCAAACTTAGAAAATATTGATAAAAAATCTAAATATTTAGGTAGTAAAAACCAGCTATTTATAAAAAGTTTAAAGAATTAACTTTGCAATTTATTCAAGATGTTATTGGCAATAATCTAATAAGTTAAGGTACCTATAATTCATAATATAAAAATAATTTTTATGTTAATGCATGAAAATATACTATTAAATAATACCTTTAAAAAAGTTCATAGTATGCATTAGAGATTCTCCAGAAGAAATTGCATGATAGAGATAATGAGGTGCGATGTTTAAAAAAACTTTTAACATATTTTTTTGACTAAAAAAATCTTGAATTTTAACATCATACCAAAATGATAATGATATATTTTCATCTACTGCTGTAACATGATGCCACCAAAAAGGTGGTATGTAGAGCATTTCTCCGGGTTGAAGTACAACTTCAATTTTTTCTTCCCAAGGAAACTTTGGAAATAATTCTAAATTTAGGATATCCGGGTTGACCTTACTATTATGTCCTATACCAGAACTATCTTCCAGAGGCGGATAGAATGACAAATAATTTGAAGGTGGAAATAAAAGTATTCTTTTTTTACCTCGAACTTGAACAAAAATATTATGGATTCGGTCAAAGTGAAGGGTACTAGCTGAAGTAAAATTTTTAGTTGAGAACCCATGCCAAAAGCTAATAAATGGTTTACTGTCTAAGTATGCTGGATAAGTTATATCTCCAACAATTTCCGGAAAACACTCTTCAAAATCTACCTGAGATAAATAACATTCTAAATCATAATTATTCTTATTTTCATTAACTTTATCTTCTATATAGTCCTTTATATACTCCTTGTATTTCATTTTTTTTGTAGCAACAGAACCATCTTCATAAGCAAATTTTTTATAATCATCTAAAAAACCTTTTTTAAAAAACCATATAGGAACAATACCCCTGCCAATTTACGAGGTTACAGCGTCGGTAGAAGTGGGATGAATAC